>JAJYFW010000038.1 GCA_021785335.1 Pseudomonadota bacterium | reverse complement strand
GCCGCTCTCGCCCGGGGGCCGTGCCCTCTCGGCGCCGGAGGTTCTCGTCCCCGCGGCACTTCCGGCACCCCGCTTCCCCGGCCGCAAGCTCAGCACCCAGGCCGCGTTCGGCGAAATCCTCGCCGAAATCGGCCGCGGGCAGGGCGATGCGAAGGACCTTGCCGCCCACATCCTCACGACCAGCCCGGACGTCACCGTCTCCACCAATCTCGGCCCCTGGGTGAACCGCCGCGGCGTCTTCGACCGCCACACCCGCAACGACGTCTTCCGCGACGCCAAGCTCGCCTCCGCCCAGCGCTGGGGCATGACGCCGCAGGGCCAGCACGTCGAACTCGGCATCGCGGAGCAGAACCTCTTCCTCGTTCTCGCCGCCGCCGGGCTCTCGACGTCGCTGCACGGCGCCCGCCTGCTCCCGGTCGGCACGGTCTACGACCCCTTCGTCAACCGCGGCCTCGATGCGCTGCTCTACGCCTGCTACCAGGACGCGCGTTTCCTCCTCGTCTCCACCCCCTCGGGCATCACGCTCGCGCCGGAGGGCGGCCAGCACCAATCCGTCAACACGCCGCTCATCGGCATGAGCACCGACCGCCTCGCCAGCTACGAGCCCGCCCACGCCGACGAACTGGCCATCCTCCTGCGCCACGCCTTCGTGCACATGCAGCAGCCCGAGGGCAGCGCTGTCTGGCTGCGCCTCTCCACCCGCCAGCTCGACCAGACCCAGCGAACCCTGAACCCGGACCACGTCATCGCCGGCGCCCACTGGATCGTCCCGCCCGCGCCAGGCTCGCGCATCGCCATCGCCTACCAGGGCCCCGTCGCCCCCGAGGCAAGCGCCGCCTTCGCGCAGCTCGCCGAGGAAGTCCCCGGCGCCGGCCTGCTCGCCGTCACCAGCCCCGACCGCCTTCACGCCGGCTGGCTCGCCGCCGGCCGCGCCCGCCGCGCGGGGGAGCAAAAAAAGTCGCATATCGAAACAATCCTCGCCCCCCTCGCGCCCGACGCGGCTCTGGTCACGGTGCTCGACGGCCACCCCGGCGCCCATGCCTGGATGGGCGCCGTGCGCGGCCAGCGCGTCGTCCCCCTCGGCCCCGATCATTTCGGCCAGGGCGGCGACATCCCGGACCTCTACGGTGAATACGGCATCGACACGGACGCGATCCTGGACGCCTGCGCCGCCGCTCTCCTGGGCTGACGCGCCGCCCGTGCGCCCCATCGCCCGCCTGCGGCGCATCTGCCTCGCGCTGCCGGAAGCGGTGGAACAGGAAACCTGGGAAATCCCCACTTTTCGCGTCCGAGACCGCATCTTCGCGCTGGCCAGCGCGCACCGGGACCGCGAGGCCGTCTGGTGCAAGGCCCCGCCCGGCGCCGCCGCGATGCTCATCGAGGCCGCGCCCGCGCGCTTCTTCCGTCCGCCCTATCTCGGCCACAAGGGCTGGGTCGGCATTTATCTCGAACCCGCACCGGCTGGGGAGAGCCCGGATTGGGCCGAGATCGCCTTCATCGTCCGCCGCAGCCACGCCCTCGTCGCGCCCCGCCGCCTCGCCTCCGGCCCGCCCCAAACTGGCTCGCCCCAAACTGGCTCGCCCCAAACTGGCTCGCCCCAAACTGGCTCGCCCCAAACTGGCTCGCTCGCAACGAAGAACAAACGAAACCGATAGACGTTTCCACGACGCGCGCGCCTGTGCCATGGTCGCGCGCGATGGCACGCCGACCGACCTTCGAAGGCGCGATCGAGCAACCGCGGCGCGGCAGTTCGCGCCGGCGCAAGGTGCGGCTGCGCCAGTTATTCATCACCGGCACCGTCGCCGTGATCCTCACGCTGCTCGGCGTCTTCATCGTCCTGCGCGACGCCGGCACCGGCCGCGCCATCCGCGATTCCGAGACGCTCGCCTCCACCGTCGCGCGCACCACCGCCGCCCAGGCTGGCCGCGGCCTCACCGCCGTGCGCTCGCTCCTCGCCGAGGTCGCCGCCTGGCCGCCGCAGGACGCCGCGCCGGGCGGCGAGGACGCCACGCTCGGCGCGCGCCTCGAGCGGCATGTCGGCGTGCTGCCCTCGGTCCGCGGCCTGCTCCTCGCCGACGCCACGGGCCGCGTCATCGCCGCCCGCCCGCGCGACCTCGCCGGCCTCGATCTCGGCAAGCAAGCCTGGTTCAAGGCAGCGCTCGCTGCCTCCGAGGCCGCGCCGGTGATGAGCGGCCCCCTGACCTTCCTGCCCGGGCAGGGCAGGGGCGCCTGGATTGCCTATGCCGAGGCGCGGCATGACGCCTCAGGCAGCGCGCCCGGCGTCGCCGTGGTCCTGTTCGACCCCAACCGCCTCCTCGCCGGCGCGGCGCCGCTGGTCCAGGGCTTTGGCGTCGGCATCCGCCTGCAATCGCGCGACGCCGCCGTCATCGCCGGCACCGACGTCACCCAGGCGATGATCGGCAAGCCCGATCCCGGCCGCGTGCGGGCGATCTCCGCCTCCGCCGCCTCGCCGGCCGACCGCGGCACCACCCATTTCGCCGACGCCGCGGGCCACGGCTCCGTCGTCGCCTTCGCCTCCGTCCCCCGCACCGGCCTCGTCATCGCCGCGAGCCAGCGCAACAGCGTCGCCCTCGCCCCGGCGCGGCGCGACGCCGACATCCTCGGCGCCTGGCTCGGCGCGCTGGGCCTCGTCATCCTCGTCTCGCTCTGGCTGCTCTACGGCCAGGCCCAGACGCTGCGCCGCCAGGGCGACCGCCTCGCCCGCAGCGAGCGCGCCGCCCAGGCCGCCGGCCGCGCCAAGCAGGAATTCCTCGCCGCCATGAGCCACGAGATCCGCACGCCCATGAACGGCGTGATCGGCATGGCCGGCCTCCTGATGGACACCAGCCTCGACGCCGAGCAGCAGCGCTACGTCGCAACGATGCAGAACTCGGCCGAGCATCTGTTGACGGTGCTCAACGACATCCTCGACTTCTCCAAGATCGAGGCCGGCGCCGTCGCGCTGGAACATGTCCCCTTCCGCCTCGAGGCGGAGGTCGCCACCATCATGTCGCTGATGGTTCCGGCGGCGGCGGGCAAGGGGGTCGAGCTGATCTACCGTGCCGGCCGCTCCGTGCCGGAGCGCCTCGTGGGCGACCCCGGCCGCCTGCGCCAGATCCTGCTCAACCTCGTCGGCAACGCGGTGAAATTCACCCACACCGGCTGGATCGAGCTCGCCTTCGAGGCCCGCCCGCGCGACGAGGTATCGGTCCTCCTCACCGGCATCGTGACCGACACCGGCATCGGCGTGGACCCCAAGCGCATCCCCGCCCTGTTCGAGCGCTTCAGCCAGGCCGACGCCTCCATCGCGCGGCAATACGGCGGCACCGGCCTCGGGCTGGCCATCTGCCGGCGCCTCTGCGAACTCATGGGCGGCTCGATCGGGGCCGCGACGCGCGCCGGCGGCCGCGGCAGCGAGTTCCGCTTCTCCGTCGCCATGGCCCGCGACCCGTCGCCCGCGCCGCCGCAGCCGACGCTGGACGGCAAGCGCTACCTCGTCGTCGACGACGTCGAGCCGGCCGGCGCCGGCGCCGTGCGCATGCTCGAACACCTGGGCGCGCAGGCCGAGGCGCTGCGCGACGGCGTCACCGCACTCGCCCGCCTGCGCAGCGCCGCCGCCGCGAACAAACCGTACGACGCGCTGCTGCTCGACCGCACGCTGCCGGTGATGGACGCGACCGCCATCGCCCGCGCCGTGCGCACGGATTCCTCCTGCGCCGCCGGCGTGCGCCACCTCGTCCTGCTCGCGCCGATGCACGCCGGACAGTCCCGCGAGGGGCTCGACCTGTTCGACGCGGTGCTGTCGAAGCCCCTGCTGCCCGGCGCCCTGCGCGGCCTCGCCGCCGTCACCGAGCGCCGTCCCGCCACGGCCGCGCCCCAGGCCGCTCCGGCGCGGGCCGCCACGCCCCTGCGCGGCCTCAATGTGCTGCTCGCCGAGGACAACCCCACCAACCAGCTCGTCACCAAGTCGATCCTCACGCGCGCCGGCGCCCGCGTGGACGTGGTGGCGGACGGCACCGCCGCCGTCGCCGCCACCAAGTCCGGCACCTACGACGTGGTGCTGATGGACGTGCAGATGCCCGGCATGGACGGCCTCGACGCCACCCGCGCGCTGCGCGCCGCCGGCTCGCGCCTGCACATCATCGGCCTCACCGCCGCCGTCGGCCCCGAGTTCGAGCAGGCCTGCCTCGCCGCCGGCATGAACGCCTATCTCGGCAAGCCCGTCGCCCGCGAGGTCCTCCTCCGCTCGCTCGAAGTCCTCGTCCCGCAGACCACGTGACGGTCTTCCGCGCCCCGCCCTGTCGCGGGACCATGTTGAGGGAATGATGGCGCACGATCACCACGAACACGGGCACGAGCACGGCCACGCGAATGGCCACGCCCACGGCCACCATCACGCGCCGGCCTCGTTCGGCGCCGCCTTCGCCGTCGGCACCGCGCTCAACGTCGCCTTCGTCGCGGCGCAGATCTTCTACGGCATCCTCGCGCACTCCATGGCGCTGCTCGCCGACGCCGTGCACAATTTCGGCGACGTGCTCGGCCTCCTGGCCGCCTGGGGCGCGGCGAGCCTCGCCACCCGCGGCCCGACCAGCGCCCGCACCTATGGCTGGGGGCGGACCACCATCCTCGCCTCGCTGGCCAACGCCGTCCTCATGCTCGTCAGTTGCGGCGCGATCGCGCTCGAGGCCATCCGCCGCTTCGGCGAACCGGCGCCGGTCGCCGGCGCCACGGTGATGTGGGTCGCCGCGCTCGGCATCGCCGTCAACGGCGCGACGGCGCTGATGTTCATGCGCGGCCGCCACGACGACCTGAACGTCAGGGGCGCCTTCCTGCACATGGCCGCCGACGCCGCCGTCTCCGCCGGGGTCGTCGTGACCGGGCTGCTCATCACGCTCACCGCTGCGAACTGGCTCGACCCCGTCTCCAGCCTCGCCATCGTCGCCGTGATCGTGATCGGCACCTGGGGCCTGCTGCGCGATTCCGCGAACCTCGCGATGGACGCCGTGCCGGAGGGCATCGACCTTGCCGAGGTCGCGGCGGCGCTGCGTGCCCTGCCAGGCGTCGAGGATGTCCACGACCTGCACGTCTGGGGCCTCTCCACCACCACCACCGCCCTGACCGCGCACCTGGTCCAGGCCAGCGGCGACGCCACGGCACTGATCCGCCAGGCGGAGCACGAGGTACGCACCCGGTTCCGCATCGGCCACGCCACGTTCCAGGTCGAGACCCCGGAGCTCGCGCAGACCTGCGCGCTGGCCCCGGCGCACGTCATTTGAAGTGCCGCGCCCCGTCAAAACCCGCGAACCGCGCGCGCGGACCCTCTCCGCACGCTTGAAGCCCGGGTACCGCCGACAACCTGGGCGCGCTTTTTTCCCGCCTGGGTTGCGCTTGCAATTTGCAATCTCAGACTCACTTCCGCGCGAAATGCCTTGCAAAACGCAAATGAACAGGGGTAAATTCGCCGAAATCCCACGGAGAAACGTGGCATGCCGCTTGCGGAGAGTGTCTCGGATCATCTCGGGACCCAGAACGATGTTCGACGGAATCATGTGCGAAACCAACACGGTGCGGCTGGTTCTTCGCGGCTGCGTCGACGCCCGCTCCGCCCCCTCCATGCTGGACGGCATGGAGGCGGTGATCCTGCTCAACAACTCCGACGTGATCCTCGACATCAGCGGCGTCACCCAGCTCGACGGCTCGGCGATCGGCGCCTTCTCCTTCCTCTTCCGCCGCCTCGCCGCCCAGGACCGCAAGCTGCGGGTGGAGGGCGCCTCCGGCCAGCCCCTGCGCCTGCTGAGCGACCTCGGCATCGCCCCCATCCTCGGCATCGCCCCCATCCCCGGCAACGCCCAGGTCCAGGGCACCGCGCTGCCGGCCACGCCGCGCCGCGTCGCCGCCGCGCATCTCGGCTGGGCGCTGGCCCGCTGATCGCCCGCTTGCGCCCGCCCCCCACCTCCAACCCCGGAATCCGCCCATGAGCGGGCTCGCCGCCGACCTTCTCGCCGACCTGCCGGAGCCGGACGTCCGCTCCATCCTGGTCCTGTTCGGCACCGACCTCGACCGCCTCCTGCCGGAGGTCGCGCGCGCCGCCGACGCCGCGGAAGCGGAGCCGTTCCGCCGCGCCTGCCACGCCATCGCCGGCGCCGCCGGCGCGGTCGGCGCCGCGGCGCTGGAAGCCGCCTCGCGCCACGGCATGGCCATCGCCAAGGCACAGGCCACGCGCGGCGCCCTCGCCACCGCGGCACTGGCCGTCGCCGAGGCCGCCGCCACCGTCCGCGGCGAAGTCGCCAGCCTGCTCGCACGCCTGCCCCAGACCTGATCCCGGGCGCCCGCCATGGCCCCCGCGTCCACGCCCGCGGCCAACGTGCCCGCGCCCAACGCGTCCGCGCCCGCCTCCCGCGCCCGCGTCCTGATCGTCGAGGACAGCGCCACGCAGGCGGAAATCGCCCGCGTGCACGTCCTCCAGCTCGGCCACGCGCCGGAGGTGGTCGGCAGCGTCGCCGCCGCCCGCGACTGGCTGCGCGACGCCCGTCCGGACGCGGTGCTGCTCGACATCGAGCTCCCGGACGGCTCCGGCCTCGACGTGCTGCGCGCGCTTCGCGCCGAGGGCGACGACGCGGCCGTCATCGTCGTCACCGCGAATGCCTCGATCAACGCCGCGGTGGAGGCGATGCGCGCCGGCGCCACGGATTTCCTGGTCAAGCCCTACGCCCGCGCCCGCCTCGCCGTCACGCTCGCCAACGCGCTGGAAAAGCGCGCGCTGCTTGCCCAGCTCTCGCGCGTCCAGGCCCAGCTCGGCCGCGACCGCTTCTACGGCTTCATCGGCGCCTCGGAGCGCATGCAGGCGGTCTACCGCACCATCGAGAACGTCGCGCAGAGCCGTGCCTCGGTCTTCATCACCGGCGAGTCCGGCACCGGCAAGGAACTCGCCGCGGAGGCCATCCACCGCGCCTCCGCCCGTTCCTCCCGCCGCTTCGTCGCCCTCAACTGCGGTGCCATCCCCCGCGACCTGCTGGAATCGGAGGTCTTCGGCCACGTGAAGGGCGCCTTCACCGGCGCCGTGGCCGACAGGGAAGGGGCCGCCAAGCTCGCCGACGGCGGCACGCTCTTCCTCGACGAGATCGGCGAGATGCCGCTCGCCATGCAGGTCAAGCTGCTGCGCTTCGTCCAGACCGGCACCTTCAACCCGGTCGGCACCGCGCGGGAGGAGCGCGTGGACGTCCGTTTCGTCTGCGCCACCAACCGCGACCCGATGCTGGAGGTAAAGGCCGGCCGCTTCCGCGAGGATCTCTACTACCGCCTCTACGTCGTCCCCCTGGAACTGCCGCCCCTGCGCGAGCGCGGCGAGGACGTGCTGCTCATCGCGCGCCACTTCCTCGCCCAGTTCTCCCGCGAGGAGAAGCGCAACTTCCGCGATTTCGACGCCGAGGCCGAGGCGGTGCTGCGCGTCTATGCCTGGCCCGGCAACGTCCGCCAGCTGCAGAACGTGATCCGCAACGTCGTCGTGCTCAACGACGCCACCACCGTCACCGCCGCCATGCTGCCGCCGCCGCTGCGCAGCCTTCCCTCCGCCGTGCCGCAATCCGCCGGCGGTACTGGGGGCGCGGGGGCTGGAATCGAATCGCGCGATGCGTCTCAACTCCCGGCCGACGCGGCGGCGGGCACGGCTGTGGTCGCGCCGGACCTGGAGGAAATCTTGCCGCTCGCGCTGATGGAGAAACGCCTGATCCTCGCCGCCCTCTCGCGCACCGGCCAGGACGTGCAGCGGGCGGCCGTGCTGCTCGACATCAGCCCGTCCACCATCTATCGCAAGCTCGCGCAATGGAAGGCGTAACCGCGCCGTCGCCCGAGGAATCGGGCCTTTTCGCCTCCGCCCCCCGCGTCGCCCAGCCCCGCTATGTCGGCATGATGAGCCTGGACTACATGCCCGCCCGCGTCGCCGCCGCCAAGCGCGCGCTCGACATCCTGGTCGCCACCATCGGCCTCGTCCTCACGGCGCCGCTCTGGCCCCTCATCGCGCTCGCCATCAAGCTCGATTCCCCCGGCGAGATCTTCTACCGCCAGATCCGCGTGGGCCGCATGCTCAGCACCCACACGGAACTGTTCCAGATCCTGAAGTTCCGCTCCATGCGCGCGGACGCCGAAACGCGCACCGGCGCCGTCTGGGCACAGCGCGGCGACCCGCGCGTCACGCGCGTCGGCCGTTTCCTGCGCAAGACCCGGCTCGACGAACTGCCGCAGATGCTCAACGTCATCTACGGCGACATGTCCGTCGTCGGCCCGCGTCCGGAACGACCGGCGCTCTACGGCAGGCTGGAGCGCGAGGTGCCCTTCTTCGTCGACCGCACCGCCGGCCTGCGTCCCGGCGTCACCGGCATCACCCAGGTGCGCCAGGGCTACGACAACTCGATCGAGGA
Source organism: Pseudomonadota bacterium (assembly GCA_021785335.1). The sequence goes on along the minus strand of JAJYFW010000038.1, from coordinate 1,309 downwards.
CGTCCGCCGCAAGGTCGCCTTCGACGCCGCCTACGCGATGCAGCTTTCCACCCTGCGCGGCTGGCTGGCGGCCGACCTCTCGATCATGTTCGCCACCGTCCGCATCATGATCACCGGCCGCGGCGCGCAATAGCCGCCGGGCCCCTCACGGCTGCCTGACCAGCCCCACCTCGCCGATCGCCTGCGCCATCCCCCGCCGCAGCGCCGCGATGCAATAGGTCTCGGCCGCCGCCCGCTCCTCCGGCGTCGCCGCTTCCCACGTCCTGGGCTTGAACGTATCCGGCATCGCTTCCTCCCCCAGCACCGCGTCGGCCTTGGCAAGCTGGTTGCCCGTCGCCGCGTCCAGCAGCACGGCATCGAACCCGATGTCGCACTTGGACGGCGCCCCGAACGCCGCATCGATGCCGGATTGCACGACCAGCAGGAAGCCCGGCTGGTACAACTCCTCGCGGTTCGCCGCGCCGACCGCGAGCCCGATCAGCCCCGTGGCCAGGAAGTCGCGCGCCGGGTTGTACTGCCGCCCCATCCAGTCGATCGCGTTCTCCCGCAGCAGCAGGACCGCCTGCGCGCCGCCGAGCCGGTTCGCCGCGCGCAGCTTCTCCCAGGTCTGGCGCGCCCAGTCCTTCTCCCCCGCCGCCGCGCCCACCAGCGCCGGCACGTCGTGCACCGGCGTCACCCGCGTTCCCGCCGGCCCCAGGATCTCGGAGGCGATCGCGTCCGCCTTCCCCCGCGCGTCCCATCCCGCGGCCTCGCGCTTCGAGGTCTCGCTGCTGAAGGTGCCGCGAGCCATGAGCCGCACCTCGTCGGCCAGCAGCGGTACCACGGCGACCGAGGCATAGGCGCCCTTGCCGCCGGGAACGACGCCGGTCGTGGGCGGGCGCACGCCGCAGCCCGCCAGCACCAGCACGAGACCCAGCGCCAGCGGGCGCCACGGCGCCGCGCCATGCCGCTGCCGTCGCCGCTCAGCCGCCGAGCAGCCGCGCCATCGCGGCATCGTTGCGGAACTGACGCGCGAGATCGCCGACGCAGGCCCGCACGACCTGGCCGATGAGCAAGCCGGTGGGATAAACATAAGTCCGGTCCTTGCAAGTCGCCGCATAGTCGGAACTGTGCGAGCGCCCGTCGCGGGTCGCCGTCACCGTCGCCGCGGTCGTTCCGACGATGTCCCAGTAGAACGCCGTGACATCCGTGCGCACGCTGAACTGCCGGATCGCCCCCGTGATGGCGGCCGCGCCGGCACCCGGCGCCACCAGCTTCGCCCCGGCGGCGGCCAGTTCCGCGCGCAGCGCCTCGGCCACGATCGCCCCTG
>JAJYFW010000566.1 GCA_021785335.1 Pseudomonadota bacterium | reverse complement strand
CGGCGAAGAACCGCCCCGAGCTGCTGACCCGGCGCGCCGACATGACCTACGACCCGGCGATCACCGCAAGCTCGATCGAGCAGATGTGGGATCTCTGGCGGCGCCGTCCCGGCACGCTGCTGGTGCCCGGTCACGATCTGCCGATGGTGCTGGAGGATGACAAGCCGGTGTTCGTCGGCAAGCGGGAGGCAGCGATCACCTCCTGGTTCGACGACGATATCGAGACCACGACGCGCTTCGAACTGACCATCGGGCGCTGAGGAAATGGCCATGCAACTCGGTGCGATGATCCCGCAGAACGACATCGGCGGCACCCAGGGCGCGCTGCGCAGCTTCGCGGCGGCGGCGGAGGAATACGGCTACCAATACCTGCTGGCGGCCGATCACGTGCTCGGCGTCAATGTCGCCTCCCGCCCGGACTGGCCGCGCGACCGCAACACCTCGGCGGATTTCTTCCACGATCCGTTCGTGATGTTCGGCTTCCTGGCCGGCGTGACGAAGCTCGATTTCGCCACGGGCGTGCTGATCCTGGCGCAGCGCCAGGCGGTGCTGGCGGCGAAGCAGGCGGCTTCCCTCGCGCTGCTCTGCGGCGGGCGGTTCCGCTTCGGCGTCGGCGTCGGCTGGAACCCGGTGGAGTTCACGGGACTGAACGAGAACTTCGGCAACCGCGGCCGGCGCTCGGAGGAACAGGTGCAGGTGATGCAGGCGCTCTGGGCATCGCCGCATGTGGACTTCACCGGCAAGTGGCACCGGATCGAGGACGCCGGCATCAACCCGCTGCCGCCCGGCGGGCGGGTGCCGGTCTGGTTCGGCGGGCACCACGAGAACACGCTGAAGCGCATCGCCAAATGGGGCGACGGATGGATGATGCTGGCCCTTCCGGCGGGACCGGAGGCGCAGGCGGCGTTTGACACGCTGCGCCGGCTGACCGAGGCGGAGGGGCGCGACCCTGCATCCCTCGGCATCGAGGTCTGGACCTCCACCGGCGCGGGCACCGAGAGTGACTGGCGGGAGGAGTTCCTGTTCTGGAAGCGCGCCGGCGTGACGCATGTGACGCTGGCGAGCACGCACGGGCGGGGCGGGCACCACCGCATCGCCGGGCGCACGCTGGCCGACCATATCGACGCGCTGCGGCGCTACCGCGCGGCGGTGGAAGACCTGCTGTGAGTGCGGACGGGCCGGAGGCAGCGGCGGCGCCGGCGGCGAGAGAGGGGAGGGCGGGGGACCCGGCTGGCGAGCTCCTCCGCCTGCTCGATGTGATGGCCGCCCTGCGCGACCCGGTCTCCGGCTGCCCGTGGGACCGGGTGCAGCGCTTCGCCACCATCGCGCCCTACACGATCGAGGAAGCCTACGAGGTCGCGGACGCGATCGCGCGGGAGGATTTCGCGCACCTGCCCGACGAACTGGGCGATCTCCTGTTCCAGGTCGTCTATCACGCCCGCCTGGGCGAGGAGGAAGGGCGCTTCGCCTTCGCCGACATCGCCCGCGCGATCGCCGACAAGATGATCCGCCGCCATCCGCACGTGTTCTCCGACGCCGCCGTGCGCGACGCCGCGGCGCAGTCGATGGCGTGGGAGGCGCATAAATCCGCCGAGCGCGGCGCCAGGGCGGAGACCGGCACGCTGGCCGGGGTGCCGGTGGGCCTGCCGGCGCTGACGCGGGCTCACAAGCTGACCGCTCGCGCCGCCCGTGTCGGATTCGACTGGCCGGACGCCGCCGCCGTGCTCGACAAGCTGGAGGAGGATGCTGCGGAACTGCGCGCGGAACTGCCGGGCGCCGATCCCGCCCGGCTGGCGGACGAACTCGGTGATCTGCTGTTCGTGCTGGCCAATCTGGGCCGGAAGCTGGGTCTCGACCCGGAAGAATGCCTGCGGGGCGCCAATCGCAAATTCGCCGCCCGCTTCACCGCCATGGAACGCCGGGTGGCGCGGGAAGGCCGGACGCTCGACGAGCTCGACCTGCCGGCGATGGAGGTGGAATGGCAGGCGGTGAAGGCGGCCGAGCGCGGCGGGTGACCGCTCTGCCGTGATCGCAGCCCTGGCCCCCGGTGGCCGCTGGCCGGGACACTCCCTATATTCCGCTGACATGACCGGCTGGAGCGAACCTTATGGCTGAGACGACCGCGCAAGACCTGGTGCCCGTGACCGTGCTGACCGGCTACCTGGGCGCCGGCAAGACCACCCTGCTCAACCGCATCCTGACCGAGCGGCATGGTCGCAAATACGCGGTCGTGATCAACGAGTTCGGCGAGCTCGGGGTGGACAACGACCTGGTCGTGGACAGCGACGAGGAAGTGTTCGAGATGAACAACGGCTGCGTCTGCTGCACCGTGCGCGGCGACCTGATCCGTATCGTCGGCGGGCTGATGAAGCGGCGCGACCGCTTCGACGGCATCATCATCGAGACCACCGGCCTCGCCAATCCCGCCCCGGTCGCGCAGACCTTCTTCATCGACGAGGGGGTGCGCGCGCGCACCCGGCTCGATGCGATCGTCACCGTG
>JAJYFW010000565.1 GCA_021785335.1 Pseudomonadota bacterium | reverse complement strand
GGTATCAGCCAGGGGATTTCCGACAGTGCCGCGGACGCGGTGCTGCACGCCATCGCGGTGGCGCGGCACAACCAGGTGCGTGTCGCCTTCGGAACGAATTACCGCCCGCGCCTGTGGCCGCGCGCGCGCGCCGCGGCGCTGATCCACGCGGCGGCACGCCAGGCCGACATCCTGCTTGCCAGCGCCGAGGACGCGGCGGCGCTCGCCGGGACCGCGACCCCGGAGGCGGCCGCGGATTTCTACCGGCGCCTCAGCCCCGCGCTCGTCGTCATCACCATGGGCGCGGACGGCGCGCTGCTCGCGGATGGCGACAGGCGCGTGCGCATCCCCGCCCTGCCCGGCCCCGTGGTGGACGCGACCGGCGCCGGCGACGCGTTTGCCGGCGCGTTTCTCGCCCGCCTGATCGCGGGCGACGAGGCGGAGGCGGCGGCGCGCTATGCGACCGTCGCCGCCGGCCTCAAGGTGCGCGGCTATGGCGCGGTCGCGCCCATCCCGCGCGCGGCGGACGTGGCGGCGGAACTCGCGCGATGCTGAGGACCGAGCGGCTGATCCTGCGGCCCTGGCGCGACGAGGACCTCGACCCGTTCGCCGCGATGAGCGCCGACCCGGAGGTGACGCGCTATCTCTGGCCGATGGACCGCGCCCGTTCCGGCGAGTGGATCGGGCGGCAGAAGGCGCACGAGCGGGAGCACGGGTTCTGCTTCTGGGCAGTCGAGATTCCGGGCGTGCTGCCCTTCGCCGGCGCGGTCGGGCTCGCGGCGATGGCCCCGATCTATCCGTTCGCGCCCGCCGTCGAGATCGGCTGGCGCCTGGCCCGCGCCGCCTGGGGAAAGGGCTACGCGGAGGAAGCCGCCCGCGCCTGCCTCGACTGGGGCTTCGCGCGCGGCGTGCCCGAGATCGTTGCCTTCACCGTGCCGGCCAACACCCGCTCCTGGGGCCTGATGGAGCGGTTGGGCATGACGCGCGACCTCGACGGCGATTTCGACCACCCGCGCATCAAGGCGGGCCATCCGCTGCGCCGGCACATCCTCTACCGGCTCAGTTCCCGGCGCTGGCGAACGGGGCATTGGCCATCGGCCGCAGGCGCAAACCCTTCCGCAGGTGCCTGAAGGGAAACACCGAGGAGTCCGCCGCGACCGGGCCGGGTGCCGCGGCCACGAGAACGCGCTCCGCGATCGGCTGGAAGTCGGCACGGAAATGCACCGAGGACTTCAGCGCCAGGATCCTGCACTCGCTCGGTTCGATGCCGAGATGACGCGGGATCGCCTGGTCCAGCGCCTGGGTCTTGCGGCTGACCACCATGACGCGCACGCCCGGTGCGACGCGGATCAGCGCGCAGGGGCCGAGATTGGCGGGATTGCCCTTGCCCATCGGCCCGGTGAAGGTGAAGCGCCCGTCGCCGAGCCGTTCCACCATCGCATCGAGCTTGAGCGGCGCGCCATCCGACTTGCCGCCGAGATCGAGCGTGAGCGACGCACCGGCGCCGGCCTTGTGGCAGGCCTCCGCACTCTCGGCGTCGTTGATCAGCACCATCACCGCGCCCTCGGCGTTCTGGCGGATCAGCTCCGCGAGCAGGCCGGTGGTGTCGCCATGGCCGCCTCCGCCGGGGTTGTCCTGGGTGTCGGCGATGACCACGGGCTTCATCGCCGTGCGCGCGATGCCGATCGCCTGGCGCACCGCCTCCGCCGCCGGCAGCACCTCGGAGGCGAAGCTCGGCTCGCGCGCGACAAGTTCCGCGAGCAGCGCGTCCGCCGCCGCGTCCGCCTCGGCCTCGGTGTCGGCATAGGCGGCGAGTGCCGTGCCGCAATCGGCGAAATCGGCGTATGGGAAGCCGAAGCAGAAGGCGAGTTCCGCGACGCCTGGCTTCGATGCCAGCGCCGAGCGCGCCTCCATCACCGGCGCCATCGGCGCGACGAGCGTGCACTGGCTGGTGAGCGGGATCCAGTAGTCGCTCTGGCGGAAGGCGCGTGCCCACGGCTTGCCCCGCTCGATGCGCGCGAGCAGCAGGCGCATCGCCTGCGCGCCGGCATCGCGCATGTCGACATGCGGATAGGTGCGGAACGGCACCAGCGCATCGACGCGATCCACCATCGCGCGCGTGAGGTTGCAGTGCGGGTCGAGGCTGATGGTGAGCGGCACGTCCCCGGCGATGGCGCGCACGCGGCGCAGCAACTCGCCCTCCGCGTCCGGGAAACTCACCGCCACGGCGGCACCGTGCAGGTCGAGATAGATGCCGTCGACCGGCCCCTTGTCCAGCGCCTCGGAAAGCCGCGCGCCGATCAGCGCCGCGATGCGCTCGAACGCCTCGTCCTGCACCGGGCCGGCGGGGCTGGCAAAGCCCCAGGCGAGCGGCACGCATTCCGCGCCCGCCGCCGCCGCGACCGCCAGCGCGCCGGCGATGGGGACGGAGGCGGAACGCACCGCGGCGAACAGCGCGCCGCCGTCGGAGAGCGGTGGAAAGCCTCCCGGATGCAGGAAATCGTCGTACCGCGTCGGCAGCG
>JAJYFW010000564.1 GCA_021785335.1 Pseudomonadota bacterium | reverse complement strand
CCGGCGCGGGCGAGCTTCGCCAGTTCCTTCAGCCGGTCGCCGCCACCCGACGTGGCATGGGGCCCGAACGGCCCGATGCGGCGGCGGCGCGCATAGGCGAGGGCCGCGGTGTAGTCGCGGTCCTCGTCGCCGGGGTCGGCGGCCTCTGCGATCGCGGCGCTGACGCCGCGCGCGGCGAGGTGGGCGGCGACGGCGCGGCGGGAGGCACCGGCGCGCGCCAGCCGCCGGGCGCGGGATGCGGCGAACGCGGCGTCGTCCACGGCGCCGGCGGCAACGAGGTCGCGCACGATGGCGGGGATGGCGGCACGCGCGGCACGCGCCGCCGCGGGGTCGCCGCCCGCGCGCTCCCAGCGCTCGACGCGGCGGGCGAGCACGCGCGCGAGGCCCACCTCGGTCGCGGCGAAGCGCGCGAGATGGGCAAGCGCCGCCTCGCGCAGGGAGGCGGCATCGGGCGCGGGTCTGGCCGCCGTGCGATCGGGCATTTGCGGGATGGTGACACGGGTCTCGCGCGCCGCGAAGGGTGCGGCCAGCCACGGGCGGGCCTGCATCTGTTCATGCGCATGGGTCGTCACCAGATAGACAGCCGCGAGCCCGGTTTGACGTCGCGGCGCGGCGTGTCCGGGCTTGCGAGCAAGGCCGGGCTTGCGACCAAGGAGAGACACGAAAATGTCCACTGCGAACAAACTCGAGGACAACGCGAAGAGGGTATCGATCGAAGCCCTCAACGCGCGCATCGCCGACGCGATCGACCTGGCGCTCGCCACCAAGCAGGCGCATTGGAACCTCAAGGGGCCGCAATTCATCGCCGTGCACGAGATGCTCAACGGTTTCCGCGCCCAGCTCGACGCGCACGTGGACACGATGGCCGAACGCGTGGTCCAACTCGGCGGCACCGCGCTGGGCACGACCCAGAACGTCGCGGGCGCCACGAAGCTCAGCCCCTACCCTACCAACATCGCAAGTGTCCCCGACCATCTCGCGGCGCTGACCGAGCGCTACGCGGCGCTGGCCAACGCGGTGCGCGCCGATGTCGATCGCACCGCGGAAGCCGGCGACGCTTTGACGGCGGACATTTTCACCGCCGCGGGCCGGGATTTCGACAAGGCGCTGTGGTTCATCGAATCCCACAGGGGATAGATCCGCGGCGACATCCCGCAGGGTTTCGCGGCCGGCCCACGCCGCCACCGCAGGGCGGAAATGCGCGTGGTTTCCCAGCAAAAGTTTGACGGCCCCGCAATTTCCCCCGCATGCTTATTTTTTGGTCTTCCATCGGGGAGGGCCTCGGGCAAGGAAACAGGAACCCGAACGATGATCGCCGCCTTGATGCCGAACTACAACCGTGCGGACCTCGCTTTCGAGCGGGGCGAAGGCGCCTGGCTGTGGACGGTGGACGGACGACGATTCCTCGACTTCGGGGCGGGGATCGCCACCTCCTCGCTCGGCCACGGCCATCCGGGCCTGACCAGGGCGATCGCGGAGCAGGCGGCGCGCGTCATGCACGTCTCCAACCTCTACCGCGTGCCGCAGGCCGAGAAACTGGCCCAGCGCCTGGTCGAGGCGACCTTCGCGGACAGCGTCTTCTTCTGCAACTCGGGGGCCGAGGCCAACGAGGGCATGGTCAAGATGATGCGCAAGACCATGTCCGAGACCGGGCACGAGGACCGCTACCGCTTCATCTGCTTCGAGGGCGCGTTCCACGGCCGCACGCTCGCCATGCTCGCGGCCACGGGCAACGCGAAATACCTCAAGGGATACGGGCCGGAGTGCGCGGGCTTCGACCACGTGCCGCTCAACAACCTCAACGCGGTGCGCGCGGCGATCACGAAGGAGACGGCGGGGATCATCATCGAGCCGATCCAGGGCGAGGGCGGCGTCCGCCCCGCGCAGCTCCAGTTCCTGCGCGACCTGCGCGCCACCTGCGACGAATACGGGCTGCTGCTCGGCCTCGACGAGATCCAGTGCGGCATGGGGCGCACCGGCAAGCTGTTCGCGCATCAATGGGCCGGCATCACGCCGGACGTGATGAGCGCGGCCAAGGGCATCGGCGGCGGCTTCCCGCTCGGCGCCGTGCTGGCGACCGAGGCGGTGGCGAAGCACATGGTGCCGGGCACGCATGGCACGACGTTCGGCGGCAACCCGCTCGCCTGCGCCGCCGGCAACGCGGTGCTGGACGTGATGCTCGCGCCGGGCTTCCTCGACGGCGTGGCGCGCAAGGGGAGCCGCCTGTGGGACGAGCTTTCCGCGGTGGTGAAGGAATTCCCCTCGGTGTTCGAGGAAGTGCGCGGGGCGGGGCTGATGCTCGGGCTCAAATGCGTGCTGCCCGTGGGCGACGTGAACAACGCGCTGATGGCCGAGGGGATGCTCGCGGTGACAGCGGGCGAGAACGTTGTCCGCCTGGTGCCGCCGCTGGTCATCACCGACGAGGACAGCACGGCGGGCGTGGAAATGGTGCGCCGCGCCGCGCGGCGCTGCCAGCCGAGTGCCGCCAGGGTCGCCGCGAAGTGAGCGGC
>JAJYFW010000563.1 GCA_021785335.1 Pseudomonadota bacterium | reverse complement strand
TGGTGACGGACGGCGCGGTGGTGGCGCTGGTCACGACCCAGGAACGGGCGCGCGACCTGCGGCAGACGCCGGTGCGGATCGCCGGCATGCAGGGCATCCGCGCCGGGCGGGAGGAGTTCATCTTCGGCCCGCGCGGCCTCGGCATCAATCAACAAAGCGTGGGCGCCGCCCCGGCGCGGGCGCGCGATCTGGCGGTGTACGAAGCGGCGGGAATCGGGCGGGAGGCGGTGCAGGGGTTCTACACCTACGACGCGTTCTCCCCGCTTGTGTTGTTCGCGCTGGAACGGTTCGGTTTCTGCGGTCCGGGCGAAGCGGCGGCGTTCGTGCAGGGCGGACGGATCGAGCTCGGCGGCGCGCTGCCGGTGAACACCTCCGGCGGGCTGCTGTCGGAGGCGCATGTCGGCGGCTGGAACTCGATCGCCGAGATCGTGCGGCAACTGCGCGGCGCCGCCGGCCCGCGCCAGATCCCGGATGCGTCGTGCCTGCAATGGGGCACCGCCTGGGGCGATGCCATTCTGTTCCGGAATTGATCCGATGACCGCATACGACCGCCCCCTGCCGCGCATCGGCCCCGACACCGCCCCGTTCTGGGCCGCCACGCGGCGCGGTGCCCTGGCGCTGCCCTGGTGCGCCGATTGCGCCCGCCCGCATCTGCCGCCCGGCCCGGTCTGCCCGTTCTGTCTGTCCGACCGGCTGGAGTGGCGCGACGCCGCGGGCACCGGCACCGTCTCCACCTGGACGCGCGTGCACAAGGCGTGGTTCCCCGCCTTCGCCGCCGAGCTCCCCTACACGGTTGTGCAGGTGGAACTGGCCGAGGGACCGCGCCTCACCGCCAACCTGATCGATGCCGCGCCCGCGGACCCGCGCGTCGGGATGCCCGCGGGCCCCCGCGTCGGGATGAAGGTGCAGGCGGTGTTCGACCCGGTCACGCCCGATATCGCCCTGCCGCGCTTCCGCCCCGCGCCGGAGGTGCTGGCCGACAGCCCGATCGCCACGCTCGGCGAATGTCCGCTGTGGGACCCGGACCGCCAGGCGCTGTTCTGGATCGACGTCGTGGGCCGGCGGATGTTCCGCGCGCAGGCGGGCGGCATCGAGTCCTGGGCGCTCCCGCGGCTGCCCGGCAGCTATGCGTTCCGCCGCGACGGCGGGATGCTGATGGCCTGGCGCAACGGGATCGGCCTGATCGACCCGGCCGCCGGCCGGTTCGAGGACCTGCCGGCCGGCCCCGACGGTCCCGATTTCGCGCTGGAGCGGTTCAACGACGGCGCCTGCGACCGGCAGGGCCGGTTCTGGACCGGCACGATGGCGCGCTCGCTGCGCGATCCGGTGGGACATCTGTATCGGGTGGACCCCGACCGTTCGGTGCACCGCATGGCCGGCGGCGTCATCCTGTCCAACGGCATCGCCTGGAGTCCGGACGACCGCACGATGTACCATTGCGATTCAGGCGCGCGCGCGGTGTTCGCCCATGGGTTCGACCTGGCGGCCGGCACGCTCGGGCCCCGCCGGGTGTTCGCCGATTTCGCCGGGCGGAAGGGGCGGCCCGACGGCTGCACCATCGATGCCGAGGGGTCTCTCTGGGTCGCGGCGGTGGAAGCCGGGGAGCTGCTGCGGTACGCGCCGGATGGGGCGTTGGCCGCCTGCGTCCCCCTGCCGGTGTCGCGCCCGACCAGCCTGGCGTTCGGCGACGGGGACCTGCGCACGCTGTATGTCACCAGCCTGCGCGACGGTCTCGACGCGGCGGCGCTGGCGGGCGAGCCGGACGCCGGGCGGGTGTTCGCGCTGCGACCGGGGGTGGCAGGACTGCCGAAACCGCGCTTCGCCGGCTGACCGGCCCGCGCCAGGGTTCAGTTCGGCAGGTGTACCAGGGTGAAGATGCCGAACGGCGGCACCGGCCGGGCTTCCATGCGGGCGCGGTCCTCGGGGCCGAACAGCGAATCGGCGGCGAAATCCGGATGCCAGCCCAGGCTGCGCGAGGCCGGCGCCATCGCCCACTCGATCCACCAGCGCGGCCCGCGTTCGGCGGCGAAGTGGTTCACCAGCACCAGATGCCCGCCCGGCCGCACCAGCCGGCGCATTTCCGCCAGCAGCCGGCGCGGATGCGGCACGACGGAGGCGACGAACATCGCCACCGCGATATCGAAGCTGGCATCGGGGAAGCTGGTCGCCTCCGCGTCCATCTCCAGCAACGCCTCGACGTTGTCGAGGCCGAGGCGGGCCACCCGCTGGCGGGCACGGTCCAGCATCTCGGCGGAGAGGTCGATCCCGGTGATGCGCTTTTCCGGCGCATAGCGCGGCAGGGCGAGGCCGGTGCCGACGCCCATTTCCAGCACCTCGCGGCCGGGCAGGCGGTTCGCCTCGGCCACCGCGCGGCGGCGCGCGACGGCGGAGACGCCGCCGAAGGCCACGTCGTAAACGCCCGCCCAACGCCGATAGGCGGCCCGGACGGCATCCGCGTCCAGCGCCGTATGCGGGCCGGTCGGGCCGGGTTTGCGGGAACCGGGTCCCCGA
>JAJYFW010000562.1 GCA_021785335.1 Pseudomonadota bacterium | reverse complement strand
TGTTCTCCGACTTCGTGGACACGCCGATCGTGCGGGCAAGGCACGGCGATTCCTCTGGCGTGCGCGGCGCCGCCTGGCTGTGGCCGCCCGGTTGAGGCGCCCAATCCCGCGCGGGCCGTGCTAGGCTACGTTCCATGCCGGCGCTGTGCCGCGACTGTTTCCGCGTGCTGGAGGATGCACCCTGCAAGTGCGGCGGGCGCGTGGTGCGGCATGCCGAGCTCTTCAGCCTCAGCCTCGCGCACATCGATTGCGACGCCTTCTACGCCAGCGTGGAGAAGCGCGACCGGCCGGAACTTGCCTCGCGCCCGGTGATCGTCGGCGGCGGCACGCGCGGCGTGGTGGCTGCCGCGTGCTACGTCGCGCGCATGGCCGGCGTGCGCAGCGCCATGCCGATGTTCAAGGCCCGCCGCCTGTGCCCGGACGCCGAGGTCATCGCGCCGGATTTCCGCAAATACGCGGCGGTGGCGCGCGACATCCGCGAGCGCATGTTCCGGCTCACGCCGCTGGTCGAGGTGCTCTCGATCGACGAGGCGGTGCTCGATCTCGCCGGCACCGAGGCGCTGCACGGTGCGCCGCAGGCCGTCGTGCTCGCGCGCTTCGCCGCGGAGGTGGAGCGCGAGGTGGGTGTTACCGTTTCCGTCGGCCTGGCGCGCAACCGGCTGCTGGCCAAGCTCGCCGCCGGGAGGGACAAGCCGCGCGGCTTCTCGGTGCTGGGCGAGGAGGCGGCGCAGTATCTGGCGCCGCGGCCGGTGCGGCTGCTGCCGGGAATCGGTCCCGCCGGCGCCGCGCGGCTCGAGGCCATGGGGATCACCACGCTCGGGCAGTTGCAGGCACTGGATGCGCGCACCGCACGGGCGCGACTGGGCGAGGAGGGGCCGGTGCTGGTCGCGCGCGCGAGGGGTGAGGATTCGCGGGTGGTACGGCCGGGGCGCGAGGCGAAGTCGGTCAGCGCCGAGACCACGTTCGCGCACGATCTCTGCGGGCGCGAGGATCTGGAGTCGGCGCTCTGGCGCCTTTGCGAGAAGGTCGCGCGCCGGCTCGCGGAGAGCGAAGTTGCCGCCGCGGGGGTCACGCTCAAGCTGCGCAGCGCGAGCTTCGCCACCCGTACCCGCGCGGCGCGGCTGGCCACCCCAACGCTGCTGCCCGAGCGCCTGTTCGAGGCCGGGTGCCGGCTGCTTGCCCCGGCGGTGGACGGCACCGCCTACCGGCTCATCGGCATCGGTGCCGATCCGCTGGCACCGGCCACGCAGGCCGACCCGCCGGACCTCGCCGATCCCTCGCTCACCCGGCGGGTCGCGGCGCAGCGTGCGGTCGATGCGCTGCGGGGCCGGTTCGGCGAGGGGGCAGTGGTGCGCGGGCGCGGCCTGCCGCGCGGTCCGGCCTCGTAAGGCCGCCGGCGGTCCTGGCCGTTCAGCAGTGCGCCGTTCAGCAATGCGAGGGGCGCAGCACGAAGTGGACGAGGTGCCCCTTCATCTGGAAGTCGCCGAAATCCATGACGATGCCGTCGGCGACGCCGTTGGAGAAATAGCGCATGCCGATCTGCATCGTGGGTTCCATCGCCTGCAGCGTGCGGTCGAAGAAGCCGATGTGCACGCGCCCGCTCCCGAGCGCCTTCAGTGCCGGCCACGTCGTGTGCGAGGGCGTGCCCCAAGTGGCCAGCGCCACGGTGGAGTTCTCCGCGCCATGGGCGCTGGTGCCGTCGAACAGCGGCATGGAGATCACATGCTTGCCGTTTTCGGAGGCAGCGATGATGAGGCGGTTCTGCGCCATCGGGAAGGTCGTGCCAGGCGGCAGCGGGATGCGCATGGGCTTCGGCAGCGTATAGATCGCAACCCCCGGGCCGCCCGGCCGGTCGAGATGTGCCTCGCCGGCGATCTCCGCAGTGGTCTGCCCGTCCGTCGTCTCGTGCAGGCGGAAGCGCAGCGTCCGCCCGTCCTTGCTTTCCCAGGTCGTGTAGTCGGAGACGGAGCGGTTCACCGAGCCGTTGCTGTTCGCGACCTCCAGCTCCAGCCGCTGCTGCACGGCCCAGGCGGTGCACGCGTCGATCACGTCGTAGGTCATGCGCCCGGTCGCGCCGATCACGCCGCCGCGCGCGGCGCCGAGCGTCAGGTCATAGACCGCATGATGGGCGGCAAGCGTGATCGCGCTCGGCCGGACCGGCGCCGGCGGGGCGGCGGCGGCCGGGATCGCGGCGAGGATCAAGGCGACGAAGGGGGCGATGAAAGGGAGGGCGACGAGACGGGGGAGGAATGCGCGCATGCCCCGAGATAGGATGTTCACGCGGGCGGCGCCAGCAAAAGGCGATTGACCGAAACGAGCCGCGAAAAGGTCTCGTGCCAGGCGCGGGCGAAGACGGCGGGCGCGATGCCGCGGCCGGCCAGCGCGTCGCCGATGTCGCCCACGCTGCGCACGCCGTCCACCAGGCGCAGGATCGCCGCGGCCTGCGGCGGCAGCGGCACCGGCGCGCGTAGCCCGTCGAACAGGAAGGAGAGCGTGCCGTCCGGCAGGATG
>JAJYFW010000561.1 GCA_021785335.1 Pseudomonadota bacterium | reverse complement strand
TGGTGCTGGACGAGCCGACCAGCGCGCTCGACATGTCGGTGCAGGCGCAGATCGTGGCCCTGCTGCAGCGGCTGCAGCGCGACCACGGGCTCGCCTATCTGTTCATCAGCCACGATCTGCGCGTGGTGCGCGCGATGGCGCATCGCGTGGCGGTGATGCGCGCGGGCCAGATCGTCGAGGCCGGCCCCGCGGAGGCGATCGTCACCGCGCCCCGGCACCCCTACACGCGCGCGCTGATGGCGGCAGCCTTCGACCTCGAAAGCGACGAGCTGGAAGACGGCTGACGGCGCGCCGACGCGACCGCTACTTCAGCGGCTCGACGCCGGCGCCCTTGGGTGCCAGGCCGCGCGCCTGCAGGCACGCGATATAGGCCCTGCGGCGAGCGAGCGGGAGTTCCCGCCGCGCGATGTATTGCTGGGCCATGGACCCGCCCGAAGTCTCCGCGAGCAACCGCGCCACCTCCGGGCTGTTGTCGGCCTGGGCCTGGCACTGGCCCTGCGGCGTGGAGAGGTCGGGCGGCGGGGCGCAGCGCGCGAGCGCCAGCGGCAGCGCGAGCACCGCGAGGAACGCGAGGGTTTTCATGCGGCGGCGATCCAGTCCTCGATCAGGCGCCGCGCGATGCTGTCCCCGCGCGGCAGGGAAAAGCCGAGCGGCGCGGGGTCGCGCAGCTCCGCACGGGTGAACCAGCGCGCGTCGCTGAGTTCCTCGGGGTCGATGGTGATCTCGCGCGAGACGGCCTCGGCGTAGAAGCCGAGCATGATGGAGGCGGGAAAGGGCCAGGGCTGGCTCGAGTGGTAGCGCACGCGGCCGACCAGCACGCCGGTCTCCTCGCGCACCTCGCGCGCCACCGCTTCCTCGAGGCTTTCGCCGGGCTCCACGAAGCCGGCCAGCGTCGAATACATGGTGGCGTTGGGAAAGCGCTTGGAGTGGCCCAGCAGCGTGCGGTCGCCATCCGTCACCAGCATGATCACCGCGGGGTCGGTGCGCGGGAAATGGCTGGTGCCGCAACCGGTGCAGCGCATCACGTGCCCGGCGCTCACCGGCTCGCAGCGGGCGCCGCAGACGCCGCAGAACCCGTGCCGGCCGCGCCAGTGCATCAGCGCGCGCGCATGCGCGAGCATCGCCGCCTCGTGCCCCGCGAGCATGCCCGCGACGGCGCGCAGGTCCGTGAACGCGCCGAGCGCCGTGGGCAGCAGCGCGGCCGGGTCCTCGACAGTGCTGACATCGACGGCGAACACCGCGCGGCCCGAATCGTCGAGGCCGAGCAGCGCCCAGCCGCCGGCGGCGAGCCGCATCTCCGCCGCGATCTCCGCGCCCACGAGCACGGCTTCCGGCCGACCCTCGGTCACGCCGCGGATCAGGTTGCGCGCGCGCCAGACCGGGGCGAACAGCGCCCTGGGATCGGCCAGCGCCGCCGCCACCCAGGCCTCGTCCTCCCGGCGCGGCGCGGCGCGGTCGAGCGGGTTGCCGGTATAGGCGTTGGCGCGGGAGGCTTCGATCAGCAGCACGCCGGCAGGCTGCCACGCACGCCCCACCCCCGCAACACTCGATGGGGCAACACTCCATGGGGCACGCTTGAGTAGCAGCCGCCGCGTGCTAAACACCCCTTGGAAGGTCGGCGGCGGACGAGCGCCTCGCCAACCCGGTCAGGTCCGGAAGGAAGCAGCCGCAACGAGTTTCCGCCCGGGTCGCTGTCCGGCCTTCCACCGCGGCCCCCAACGCAACCGCGTGTTTCCCAACGGCGATGGAGCGATCTCTCCCGGCATGGCCATAAATCCGATGCATCGGATCGTCTGATGGCCGGCTCGCTGTTCGGCGAGGAGCCGCCGGCGGAAGCGCCGCCGCCCGCTGACGGACCGGGCCTGTTTGGCGACGCGCCCGCGCCCGCGCCGGCCGCATCCGCCACGCCCTACCGGGTGCTGGCGCGCAAATACCGCCCGCAGACCTTCGACGACCTCATCGGGCAGGAGGCGATGGTGCGCACGCTGCGCAACGCCTTCGCCCAGGGGCGCGTGGCCCACGCCTTCATGCTCACGGGCGTGCGCGGCGTCGGCAAGACCACCACCGCCCGCCTCATCGCCCGCGCGCTCAACTGCACGGGGCCGGACGGCACGGGCGGTCCGACGGCGGACCCGTGCGGCGTCTGCCCCAACTGCGTGGCGATCCTCGCCGACCGCCATCCGGACGTGACGGAGATGGACGCCGCCTCGCGCACTGGCGTCGACGACGTGCGCGAGATCATCGAGGCGACGCGCTTCCGCCCGATGCAGGCGCGCATGAAGGTCTTCGTCATCGACGAGGTCCACATGCTGTCGCGCAACGCGTTCAACGCGCTGCTCAAGACGCTGGAGGAGCCGCCGCCGCACGTCACCTTCGTCTTCGCGACCACGGAGCTGCGCAAGGTGCCGGTGACGGTGCTGTCGCGCTGCCAGCGCTTCGACCTCCGCCGCATCGGCGCGGGCGAGCTTGCCGCGCTGTTCGGCCGTGTGGCGAAGGCGGAGGGTGTGGCGATCGAGGACG
>JAJYFW010000560.1 GCA_021785335.1 Pseudomonadota bacterium | reverse complement strand
GGCGCCGGCGAGCAGCCGGGGCGCCACCAGGTATTTCATCGGGTTGGTCGAGAGCGTGGTCAGCGCGTCGATCTGGTCGGTCACGCGCATGGTGCCGAGCTCGGCGGCCATCGCAGCACCGGCGCGCCCGGCGACCATCAGCCCGGCCAGCACCGGACCGAGCTCGCGGGTGACGGAGAGCACGACGAGGCTCGCGATCTGGCTTTCGGCGGAAAAGCGCGCGAGCCCGGTCGCGGATTGCAGCGCCAGCACCATGCCGGTGAAGATCGCCGTCAGCGCCACCACCGGCAGCGAGAAATAGCCGATCTCCGCCAGCGCGCGGCCGACCATGCGCGGGTAGAAGGGCGGGCGAACGATCTGCGACACGCCGTCGAGCGCGAACAGCGTGATCCGCCCGCACATCCGCGCGGCGCCGAGCGTTCCCCGGCCGATCGCGGCGATGGCGTCGAGCAGGCGGTTCATCGGCGATGCCGCCGCATCAGCGGTACCGCCTCGGGATCCGCGGGCCGAGGCGGGTCAGCACCTCGTAGGCGTTGGTGCCGGCCCAGAGGGCGATGGTCTCGGCCGCGACCCCCTCGCCGAGCAGGGTGACGCGGGAGCCCTCCGCGAGGCCGGGAACGCCGGTCGCGTCATAGGTCGTGAGGTCCATGGATACGCGGCCTACCAGCGGCAGCACATGGCCGTCAAAGAGCGCGTGGCCGGTGTTGCCCAGCGCGCGCGGCCAGCCATCGGCATAGCCGATCGCCACGGTGGCGATGCGCGAGGAGCGCTCGGCGCGCCACGTGGCGTTGTAGCCGACGCTCTCCCCGGCCCGGATGTCGCGCAGCTGCAGCACCGGCGCGGTGAGGGTGGCGGCCGGCTGCATCAGGTTGGCGCGGCCGGGCGTGGGGTTGATGCCGTAGAGCGCCGCCCCCGGCCGGGCGAGGTCGGAGGCGAAGTCGGCGCCGAGGAAGATGCCGGAGGAATTGGCGAAGCTGGTCTTCCAGGCCGGAAACATCGCCCGCAGCCGCTCGAAACGCTCGCGCTGCGCCGCGTTGGCGGGGTCGGCCGGCTCCTCGGAGGCCACGAGATGGGTCATCAGCAGCGCCACGTCGATGCCGCCGAGCAGCGCGGGTTCGGCGGCGAGACGCTCCATCTCGGCCGCGCCGAGGCCGAGCCGGTTCATCCCGGTGTCGGCCTGCACGAATGCTGTCCCTCCCCCCGCCTCGCGCCACAGCGCCACCTGCGCGAGGCTTGCCAGCACGGGCACGAGGTTGGCGGCGCGGTAGGTCGCGATTTCCGCGGCGTAAGGGCCATTGAGCACGGCGATGCGCGGCTGCGGCAGCACCGCGCGCAGGGCCAGCGCCTCGCAGAGGTGGGCGGTAAAGAAGGTGGCGCAGCCGGCGCGGGCGAGCGCGGGCGCCACGGCGACGGCACCGTGGCCATAGGCGTCCGCCTTCACCACGGCGGCCGCCTCCGCCCCGTGGCGGCGGGCGAGCTCGCGCCAATTGGCGACGATGGCCCCCGTATCGACGTCGAGAACCGCGCCGCCATGGCTCATGGTCGCGTGCGTCGGGTCGCCGGCGGTCATGCGGGGCTCAGAATTCCTCCGCGTGCACCTGGTCGAGATCCGCGAAGCGCGTGAACTCGCCCTCGAAGAAGACCTCGACCGTGCCGGTGGGACCGTGGCGCTGCTTCTCGATCAGCAGCTCAGCCTTGTTGTGCACCTTCTCCATGTTTTCCTGCCAGCGCGCGAGCGCGTCCTCGTGCTTGGCGGGGTTCTCGAAGGCGATAGCCTTCGGCTTGCGCATGTTGAGGTAGTACTCGTCGCGGTAGATGAAGATGACGACGTCCGCGTCCTGCTCGATCGAGCCGGATTCTCGCAGGTCCGCGAGCTGGGGGCGCTTGTCGTCGCGGCTTTCCACGGCGCGCGAGAGCTGGGAGGCGGCGATCACCGGCACGTTGAGCTCCTTGGCCAGCGCCTTGAGGCCCTGGGTGATCATGCTGATCTCCAGCACCCGGCTTTCGGCCCGCTGTCCGGTGGCGGGGCGCATGAGCTGCAGGTAGTCCACCATGACGAGGGCGAGCCCGTTGGTGCGCTTGAGCCTGCGGCAGCGGCTGCGCAGCGCGGAGAGGGTGATGCCGGGCGTGTCGTCGATAAAGATCGGCAACGACGAGATCTCGCGGCTGGAACCGACGAAACGGTCGAAGTCCCGCTGGGCGATGTCGCCGCGGCGGATGCGGTCGCCGGAAATGCGCGCGGCATCCGCGAGGATGCGGTTGGCGACCTGCTCGGAACTCATTTCGAGGGAGAAGATGGCGACCGAGCGCGAAGGCAGCGCGTTGGGATCGGTGGCGCGCGCCTCGGCGAGGAAGGCGCGGCCGGCGGCCTGGGCGATGGAGGTGAGCAGCGAGGATTTCCCCATGCCCGGCCGCCCGGCCATGATGATGAGGTCCGAGTTGTGCAGGCCGCCGAGGCGCTTGTCGAGGTCGCGCAGGCCGGTGGTAACGCCGGAAATGCCGCCGGAGCTGCGCAGTGCGCGGTC
>JAJYFW010000559.1 GCA_021785335.1 Pseudomonadota bacterium | reverse complement strand
CCGCTGGTCCCGGCGGAGCCGGCGGCCCGCGCCTACGCCGCGAACTGCTTCACCCCCGGCCGTCCGGTGCTTGCGTGCCTGCGCGAACTCATGCGACGCATCCGCAACGAATTCGCCTTCCGCCCGGGCGTCACCGACGTCAGCACCACGGTCGCCAAGGTGCTGGCGCGGAAGGAAGGCGTCTGCCAGGACTTCACGCATCTCATGATCGCTTCCATGCGCGGCTTCGGCCTGCCGGCGCGCTACGTCTCGGGGTACCTGCGCACCCGCCCGCCGCCGGGCCAGCCGCGAAGGCGCGGCGCCGACCAGTCCCATGCCTGGGTCGGCGCCTGGCTCGGCCCCGAGCACGGCTGGATCGGCCTCGATCCCACCAACGATCTCGTCGTCGCGGACGAGCACGTCCTGCTTGCCTGGGGGCGCGACTACGGCGACATCAGCCCGATCCGCGGCGTGCTGCTCGGCGGCGGCCAGCACAGCGTGCGCGTCGGCGTGGATCTCGACGCCCTCTGACGCGGGCGGCGCCGGGGCGCCTCAGCCGATCCCGTCCACCGCGACAGCGTCCGTGCTCGCGATACGCTGGCGCAGCGCCTTGAGCGGCGCGTAGTCGGGGTCCGCCATGAAGGCGCGGATCGCGGCGCGGTCGGGGAAGCGGAAAAGCACCAGGCGGTGCGGCCGCCAGTCGCCCTCCAGCACCTCGTGCTCGCCGCCGCGCACGAGATACTCGCCGCCGTGGCGCGCGATCAGCGCCGGTACGTCGCGCTTGTAGGCCTCGTAGGCGGCGCTGTCGCGCAGATCGACATCGACGATCAGATAGGCGGGCACGCTGGCCTCCTCGCCGGCATCGCTAGGGGATGGGCGCGCCGACGGAGGTCGCGGTGGCGCACAGCGCCGCCCAGGTCTGCGCCTGCAGCGGCACGCCATGCGCGAGCCGGTGGGCGCGCGTCATCGCTTCCTTCTCGCCCGGCACCAGCACCCTCTCGCCGGCATGCTGCGGGCGGGAGGCGTGCACGTAGGCGGCATACTCGTGTGCCTCGGCGACGAAATCCTTCGCGGCGAAGGACGCCGGGTCGATGTAGATCGCCAGCATGCCGTTGCCGATCTGCCCGCGCTTGCCGCCCGGGATCGGGCCGGAGGTGCCGCCGCCCGTCAGCACGCCGGCCAGGATCTCGCACATGAAGGCGAGGCCCGAGCCCTTGTGCTCGCCGAAGGCCCGCAGCGCGCCCTCTCCCCCGCCGGCGTTGCGCGGTCCGCCCGGCGTGAGCGGACCATAGAGCACCGTGGGATCGCCGGAGACGCTGCCGTCCGGCGCGACCAGCGCGTCGCCCGGCACCGGCTTGCCGCCGTTGGAGGCGACCAGCACCTTGCCCTCCGCGACCAGGGAGGTCGCCATGTCGAGCAGCAGCATCGGCCGCGAGCCCGTCGTGGGGATGCCGATGCAGACCGGGTTGGTCGAGAAGCGTCGGTCGACGCCGCCATAGGGTGCTACCAGCTCGCCCTTCTCGACGTTGACGAAGTGAATCGAGATCAGCCCCGCCTCGGCCGCGCGCTCCGCCCAGTCGCCGATGCGCCCGATATGCCCGGCATGGCGCAGCGCGATGGCGGCGAGCCCGCCCTTGCGCGCCTTGGCGATGCCGAGATCCACCGCCTGCGGCGCGATCGTCTGGCCGAAGCCGTAATGGCCCTCCACCACCGCATGCGTCGGGCTCTCGGCGACGATGCTGATCGTCTGGCCGCCCAGCACCAGCCCGTCCTTGAACTGCTGCACATAGCGCGGCGTGCGGATCACGCCGTGGCTGTCGTGCCCGGTGAGGTTGGCGGAAACGAGATAGCGGGCGATGCGCGCCGCCTCCTCGCTCTCCACCCCGGCGTGGCGAAAGATCGAGCCGATGAAGGACGTGAGCGTGTCGAC
Organism: Pseudomonadota bacterium; assembly: GCA_021785335.1. Next base: position 622 of record JAJYFW010000559.1, on the reverse strand, counting down.
TGCGATGACGTGTTCGTCGCCGGCCACGATCAGATTACCCGCCCGGTCTCGTCGTCGATCAGGTGCATGTGGTTGAGGTCGGCGGCGAGCGGCAACTTGTCGCCGGGGGCAGCCTGCACCGCGGGGTCGATGCGTGCGCAGACGGGCACCCCGTCGGTGAAGAAATGCACCATCGTCTCCATGCCCATCGGCTCGACGACATCCACATCGGCCTGGATCCGAACCACGCCGGGCTTCTCGTCGCTGCGCGTCTCGGTGAGGTGCTCGGGGCGCAGGCCGAAGGTGAGCTTGCGCCCCTTGGCCTTGCCGTAGCGGTCGAGTCTCGCCGGCGGTATCGGCAGCTTCTCCCCGGTGGCGAGCCGGATCTTGAGCCCGCCGTCGTCCACCAGTTCCGCCGGCAGGAAGTTCATTGCCGGCGAGCCGATGAAGCCCGCGACGAAGCGCGTCGCCGGGTTGTGGTACAGTTCCTGCGGCGGACCCACCTGCTCGATCACGCCGTGGTTCATCACCACCACGCGGTCGGCGAGCGTCATCGCCTCCACCTGGTCGTGCGTGACATAGACCGTGGTGGTGCGCACCGTCTGGTGCACCTTCTTGATCTCGGTGCGCATCTGCACGCGCA
>JAJYFW010000558.1 GCA_021785335.1 Pseudomonadota bacterium | reverse complement strand
ATGTACGCGACGCCGCAGGGGCCGCGCCCCTTCACGGTGCGCCACGAGACGATCCGCGTCGCGGGCGAGGCACCGGTGCTGCTCACCGTCCGCGCCTCCCGCCACGGGCCGATCGTGAGCGACCTCATCGGCCCCGGCCAGCCGCCGATCGCGGTCGAGGAGGCGAACCTCGCGCCGGGCGACACCGCGGCGGCCGGGCTCTACGCGCTGAACGAGGCAACCTCCGTCGCGGCGGCGGGCCGCGCGGCGGCGGCGATCACCTCCCCGGTGCAGAACCTGCTGATCGCGGACAAGACGAACATCGGGCTCTTCGTCACCGGGCGCGTGCCCATCCGCCGCTCGGGCCACGGGCTCTGGCCGGAGGACGGCGCGCAGGGCGGGCACGGCTGGGTCGGCTGGGCGCAGGGCAACGCGCTGCCGCACTATGTCGATCCCCGCAGCGGGCGGCTGGTCAACGCCAACAACCCGGTCGCCCCGGCGGATTTCCCGGTCTGGATGGGGCGCAACTGGTTCGGCGACTGGCGGGCGCGGCGCATCCGGGCGCTGCTGCGCGCGCGCGCCAAGGCATCGCCCGCGTATTTCGAGCGCATGCAGCGGGACACGGTGAGCCTGCTCGCGCGCGACGCGCTGCCGCGGCTGCTGGCGGTGAAGGTGCCGGCCGGGCTCGCGGGCGGCGCGCTGGCGGCGCGCGCCCAGGCGCTGCTGCGCGGCTGGAACGGCGACATGGCCATGAACGAGCCGCAGCCGCTGATCCTGGACGCCTGGCTGCGCCGCTTCCGCTCGCTGCTGCTGCGCCAGTTGGGCGTGCCGCCCTTCGCGGTGGCGCCGTGGCCGGAGTTCACGTCCTACGCGCTGAAGCCGGCGGCGGCGCACTGGTGCGGCGGCGACTGCGACCCCCTGCTCGCCCGCGCGCTCGCCGAGAGCACGGCCCGCCTCGCCCGCGCCTATGGGCCGGACCCGTCGCGCTGGCGCTGGGGCCAGGCGCACCAGGCGGTGTTCGCCAACCCGCTGCTCTCGCGTATCCCGCTGCTGCGCCGGTTCGCGACCGCACGCATCGCCGCCCCCGGCGACAACGCGACGATCGACGCCGGCGGCATCGCGGACTATCCGCTGACACGCTTCGACGACGTGCACGGCCCCGCCTATCGCGGCGTCTACGACCTCGCGGACCTCGGGCGCAGCCGGTTCGTGGTCGCGCCCGGCCAGTCCGGCAACCCGTTCTCGCCCTTCGCCACCAGCTTCCTGCGCCGCTGGCGCGACGGGGCGATGGTGAGGCTGGGGCGAAAGCCGGATAAGGTGACGGCCACGATCACGCTGGAGCCGGCGCGATGAGCACGGACCTCGCCATCCCCTGGACGCCCGATGCGCTGCTGGCCGGCGTGCGGCGGCGGCGGGTGTTCGCGTGGCTGGTGGACCTGGCGCTGATCGGCTTCCTCGCACTCACCTGGGTGATGACGCTGGTGGGGCTGGGGTTCCTCACCTTCGGGCTCACCTGGGGCCTGCTCGGCTGGGTGCCGCTGATCCCGCTGCTCTACAACTGGCTCTGGGTCGCGAGCCCGGCCTCGGCCACGCCCGGGCAGATGCTGATGGGGCTGATCGTGCGGCGGGACGCGGATCTCGGCCGGCCGTCGCCGCTGCAGGCGGCGGTCTCGGCGCTGGGCTACGAGGTGACGATCGCGGCCGGCGCGGTGTGGTTCGCGGTCTCGCTGGTGACCACGCACAAGCGCTGCCTGCACGACCTCGTCTCCGGCCTCGTCGTGGTGCGGCGCTACCCGCCCGCGCTCTACCGTTTCCCGGACTGACCCGGCTTCGCGCTGGTCGTTGCCGGCGGCGATCGCCCCGCTCTCCTGTCCCTACCTGCCTGGGCGGGCGTTTTGTCATTGACCGGCGGCGCGCGCATCGCGAACATGGGCGCGCCACGGACCGATTACGCATGAGCTTCAAGCCGCCGCGCCGGCCGCAATTCTTCTACACCACCGCCCCGCTGCCCTGTCCCTACCTGCCCGGGCGGACCGAGCGGAAGGTGGTGACCGAGATCACCGGGCCGGAGGCCGAGGCGCTGCACGACCGGCTGTCGCGCGCCGGCTTCCGCCGTTCCCACAACATCGCCTATGCCCCGGTCTGCCCGGCCTGCAACGCCTGCGTGCCGATCCGCATCCCCGTCGAGACCTTCGCGCCGGACCGCACGCAGCGGCGCATCGCGAAGGCCAACGCGGCGACGCGCGGCTACGACCTGCCGGCGCGCGCCACCGCGGAACAGTTCCAGCTCTTCCAGCGCTACCAGCGCGAGCGCCACGGCGACGGCGACATGGCGACGATGAGCTTCTACGACTACCGCGCCATGGTGGAGGACACGCCGATCGAGACCTTCATGGTCGAGTTCCGCGACGCGGACGAGCGGCTGGTCGGCGCCTGCCTCACCGACCGGCTGGCCGACGGGCTTTCCGCCGTCTACTCCTTCTACGACCCGGACGAGGACCGCCGCTCGCTCGGCACCTGGGCGATCCTGTGGCTGGTGGAGCGGGCGCGGC
>JAJYFW010000557.1 GCA_021785335.1 Pseudomonadota bacterium | reverse complement strand
CGGTCGAAGCGGAAGGAGACGGGGCAGATGGGGTCGAAGGCCTGGGAGAGATCGCCGAGCACGACGCCGATGAGGCGTTCGACGAGCTGGCGCTCGATCGAGGTGTAGGGGCGGCCCTCGATGCGCATCGCCGCCGTGCCGCGCCGCCCGCCGAGGAGGACGTCGACGATGGAGTAGACGAGGGCGCTGTCGATGACCATCAGCCCGTAATTGTCCCACTCCTGCGCGGCGAAGACGGCGAGCATCGCGGGCATCGGGATGGCGTTGAGGTAATCGCTGAAGCGCAACGAGACGATGGTCTCGATGCCGACTTCCACGTTGTCCGAGGTAAGGTTGCGCAGCGAGGTGGAGAGGATGCGCACGAGCCGGTCGTAGACGATCTCGAGCATCGGCAGGCGTTCGTAGCTGACGAGGCCGGCGTCGATGATGCGCTTGAGGCCGCCCTCGCCGCCTTCCTGCAGCAGCGCCCTGACCTCGGCGGGTTCCAGGCCCCCTGCCTCGCCCGTGCCGTCGCTCATCGTTGCCTCACTGCACCAGGATCTCGGTGAAGAGCACGTCGCGCACGCGACCGGGGGCAAGCGCGATGGCGGCGCGGGCGAGCAGCGCCTCGCGCAGGCGCCAGGTGCCCGCGCTGCCGCGGAAGTCGCGCGGGCGCATCTCGCGCAGGTAGGTCTGGAACAGGTCGACGATGCGCGGCATCGCCTGCTCGGCGCGCTTGGCGTCGGCCGGCGTGGGGACCTCGAGCTTGGCGCCGAGCTTGACGAAGGACTGGCGGTCCGGGCCGGCGTTGAGGTTGGCGACCATCACCGGGATGGTAACGAAGATGGGCGGTTGGGCGGCGAGCGCGGTGGGCTTCGCCCGCTGGCCGCCCATGCCGAGCAGGTGCTGCAGCGCGCCGCTGAACCAAAGACCGGCAGCACCGAGGGCGAGCAGCGCTGGGAGCGCCAGAAGCACCAGCCGTCGCCTTCGGCCGCCCTTGGGATCGGCGGGCATGGCGTCACCGCCCTCGCCCGCTTCCGACTTACCGTGCGCCTGCCCGGCCCTCGCGCCCACCACGCCAACCTCCGCCGCTGACCCGGCCGAGTTTGCCGGCCTTGCGGTTAACATCCCGTTGCGGGCGGCAGGTTTTGCCCAGGCAGGGGCAGGGAATCCGGCTGACGGAGCCGCGTGCGCGCTGGCATGGGGATTGCCCTCTTGGGAGCATGAATGACGCCATCACGCTTTCCGGGATGATCACGCGCTGGCGCGAATTGCAGGTGCGCGCCACCAACCTCGCCAACGCCGGGACGCCGGGCTTCCAGGCGCTGCACATGCAGGCGGTGTCATCGCTGGTGGCGCAACCGGCGGGGCTGGCGGCACCGGACGTCGCCTATGCGGCGCTGCGCGGCACCTGGCGCGATACCGGGCCGGGGCCGATCCAGCGCACCGGCAACCCGTTCGACCTGGCGCTGGACGGGCCCGGATATTTCACGGTGATGACCAAGGCGGGGCCGCGGTTGACGCGCAACGGGCATTTCCTGCTGGATGCCAACGGCACCATCGTCGACCAGCAGGGACACCCGTTGCTGGATGGCAACGGGCACCCGATCCAGATATCGGCGGCGGACGGGACGCCGCGGATCGCGGCGGACGGCACCATCTCCGGCGCGCAGGGGGTGATCGGGCGGATCGGCGTGGTGCAGCCGGCGAACCCGCAGGCGCTGACGGACCTGGGCGGCACGCTGCTGGCCGCCAACTCGCCGACGCGCCCGGTGGCGCGGCCGCGCCTGGTGCAGGGCGCTGTCGAGGGCAGCACCACCAACGCGATCAGCGAGACGGTGGGGATGATCGACGACACGCGGCAGTTCCAGCTCATGGCGTCGATGCTGAAGGCGGAATCGACGCGCCGGCAGCAGGCGATCCAGCAGATCCTTGCGGGGGTATAACGAACGATGCGCGCGCTCGACATCGCGGCCACCGGCATGCAGGCCCAGAACACGACGGTTGAGGTGATCGCCAACAACATCGCCAACATGTCGACGACCGGGTTCAAGCGCAGCCGGGCCGAGTTCCAGGACCTGATGTATGAGAACCTGCGCGGCGTGGGCTCCAGCTCCTCGAGTTCGTCGATCGTGCCGGCGGGGGCGCAGATCGGGCTCGGCGTGAAGACGGCGGCGATCTACCGCATCGCGTCGCAGGGGAACCTGCAGCAGACGGGCAATGCGCTCGACCTCGCGATCAACGGCGCGGGATATTTCCAGGTCACGCTGCCGGACGGGGAGACGGCGTACACGCGCGACGGCACGTTCTCGCTGGCGCCGGACGGGACGATCGTGACGGCGGACGGGTACACCGTGCAGCCGGGGATCACGGTGCCGACCAACGCAACGGCGATCACCATCAGCCCCGCGGGGCAGGTGCAGGCGACGATCGCCGGACAGACGGCGCCGCAGTCGCTGGGCACGCTCCAGCTCGCGACGTTTCCCAACGAGGCGGGCCTGGCGGCGCAGGGCGGCAACCTGTTCCTCCAATCCGCCGCCTCCGGCTCGCCGGT
>JAJYFW010000556.1 GCA_021785335.1 Pseudomonadota bacterium | reverse complement strand
GCAGCTGATCGGCGACTGGCGGCGCGCGCATCCCGAGGCAGCCGCCGGCGTGCGTGTGCACACCAAATTCGTTCCCGACCTCTCGGCGCTGGCGACGCTGGATGGCCCCGGGATCGAGCGGCTGATCGACCGCTCGCGCACCAGGCTTGGCATGGGGACGCTCGACCTCGTGCAATTCCACTGGTGGGACCTCGCGATTCCCGGATGGGTGGAGACCGCGCGCACGCTCGCGGCGCTGCGCGACCGCGGCTGGATCCGCCTGCTCGGCGGCACCAATTTCGATACCGCGTCGCTGCGCACGCTGGCCGAAGCCGGAGTGCAGATGACGACGATGCAGGTGCAGTACTCGGTGCTGGACGACCGGCCGGCGCGGCAGATGGTGCCATGGGGGCGGGCGAACGGCATGCACCTGCTGTGCTACGGCACGGTCGCGGGCGGGTTCCTCTCCGAGCGCTGGCGCGGGCGGCCGGACCCGGGCATGGCGCTCGAGAACCGCAGCCTGGTGAAGTACAAGCTCGTCATCGACGATGCCGGCGGCTGGGATTTCTTCCAGGCGCTGCTCGATGCGCTGGCCGGCGTGGCGGCGCGGCACGGTGCGGACATCGCCGCGGTGGCGATCCGGCACGTGCTGGAGCAGGAGGGCGTGGCGGCGGCGATCGTGGGCGTCCGCCATGGCGGGCATCTGGCGGCGCATCTGCGCGCGGCGAGCCTCACGCTGGACGCGGCTGACCGTGCGGCGCTTGGGGCGGTGCTGGCGCAGCGCCGCCCGCTCGCGGGCGACGTGTACGAGCTGGAGCGCGACCGCGAGGGGCGGCACGGGCGCATCATGAAATACGACCTCAGCCGCGCGCCCGCCTGAGGCCACCTTGCCAGGAACCGGCATCCGCCGCAGGCTCGCCGCTCAAACGCCACGCCCAACGGGAGGACGCTCATGACGAAACGGCTCAAGCTTCCGCTGCTTGCTGCTCTTGCCATCGCGCTTGCCACCGGTACCGCGGGTGCCTGCACCATTACCATCGGCGTCGTCATGTCGCTCACCGGTCCCGCCGGCGCGTATGGCCAGGCCGGCGCCAAGGCGGTGCAGATGGCGTTCCGCGACATCAACAAGGCGGGCGGTGCCGCGGGCTGCACGCTCGCCGCCGATATCCGCGACGCGCAGACCAGCGGCTCCGTCGCGGTCGATCAGGCGAAGCAGCTCGTCGATGTCGAGCACGTGCCCGGCCTTATCGGCGGCATCATCTCCTCCGTCACGCTGCCGATCCTGACCGCGGTGACGGCGCCGGCGAAGGTGCCGCAGATCTCGCCGGCCTCCTCCTCGCCGACGCTGACCACGCTGGGCGAGGAGGGCAAGACGAACGGTATCTTCTTCCGCACCATCACCTCGGACGCGCTGCAGGGTGTGGTGGCGGCGCAGTACGCGATGTCGCTCGGCTACAAGAGGCTCGCGATCATCCACGTGAACAATGATTTCGGCGCCAACATGGTCCGCGAGTTTGCCGGCGCCTACAAGAAGCTCGGCGGAACCATCACATCGGACACGCCGTACAACGAGAAGCAGTCCTCCTACTCGGCGGAGGTGACCGCGGCGATGGCGGGCAAGCCGGATGCGCTGTACCTGGTCAGCTATCCGGTCGATGGCGCCACGATCGCGCGCGAGTGGATCAGCCAGGGCGGGCCGCAGAAATTTCTGCTCAACGACGGGATGAACAGCCAGACCTTCATCAAGGCGGTGGGGGCGAAGTATCTCAACCATGCCTTCGGCACCTCCTCGGGCACCGAGTCGACCGCCTCGACCGCCTATTTCCAGCGGAGCTTCAAGGCGTTTTCGAAGCTCGATCCTGGCTCGCCCGGCGCCGTGCAGTCCTATGACGCGGCGGCGATCATGGGGCTGGCGGTCGCGATCGCGGGCAAGCCGGACCCGGCGGCGATCACGGCCGGCATCCGCGCCGCGGTGAACCCGAAGGGCACGCCGATCACCGCGGGCCCGGAGGGGTTCCGCAAGGCGCTGGCGCTGATCAAGGCGCATAAGCCGATCCGCTATGTCGGCGTGATCGGTCCGATCGCGTTCGACAAGGTGGGCGACATCACCGGCCCGTTCCGCGAGTGGAAGATCGCCGGCGGCAAGATCGTCACCACTGGCGGGGTCTCGACGGCGGCGGTCACCAAGCTCGTCGCCAGCCTCGGCAAGTAAAGGCCTGACGGGAGGGCGGCGCGGCGCTGTCTTCCCGTCCGTCCGCGCCATGCCTGCGAACGCGAGCCCCGGTGTCCCGAGCCTTTGGGCCGCGACGGGGCGGGAAACGGCGAGATACTCGCCGCTAGAGCAGGATCTCGACGTCGATATCGCTGTCGTCGGCGGCGGCATCCACGGGCTCGCGGCGGCGCTGGCGGCGGCCGAGGCGGGAAGGCGTGTCGCGGTGCTGGAGGCGGTCGCGATCGGCCACGGCGCCTCCGGGCGCAATGGCGGGCTGGTGGTGCCGAGCCTGCCGCGCGTCGGGCCCGACGAGGTGATCCGGGCGTTGGGGCCGGAGCGGGGC
>JAJYFW010000555.1 GCA_021785335.1 Pseudomonadota bacterium | reverse complement strand
CGCGGCGTTGTGGCCCGGCGCGCCGGTGACGCCGCCGCCCGGATGCGTGCCGGAGCCGCACATGTAGAGCCCCGGCAGCGGGCCGCGGTAGTCGGCATGCCCCAGCACCGGCCGCGCCGAGAAAACCTGATCGAGCGCGAGCGAGCCGTGCATGATGTCGCCGCCCACGAGCCCGAACGTTCGTTCCAGGTCCAGCGGCGAATAGGCGACGCGCCCCAGCACGGAGGCCTTGAAGCCCGGTGCCGCACGGTCGACCGTCTCGATCATGAGGTCGGCGACCGCCTCGCGATGTTCGTCCCAGCTTTGCCCGTCCGGCAGTTCCGGTGCCACGTGCTGGCAGAACAGGCTCGCAACGTGGCGGCCTGCCGGTGCCAGCGTGTTGTCGAGCGTGGAGGGGATCAGCATCTCCACGATCGGCTCGCGCGACCAGCCGAGGCGGCGCGCGTCCTGATAGGCGCGGTCGAAATAGCCGAGCGAGGGCCCGATGATCATGCCGGCGGTGAGATGGTCGCCGGGTTCCGGCAGGCAGGTGAAGCGTGGCAGCTCCGATAGCGCCACGTTCATGCGGAATGTGCCGGAGCCGACGCGATAATGCGCCATGCGCTCGCGGAAGTCCGCCGGCAGCGCATCGGCCGCGACGAGCCGCGTGAAGAGCAGCTTCGGGTTGAGGTTGGAGGCGACGGCGCGGGCACGCAGCATCCGCCCGCTCTCGCTCGCGACGCCGACGACACGGCCCCGCTCAATGATCACCTCGCGCGCCGCGTCGCCCAGCACGATCTCGACGCCGTGGGCCGCGCACGCCTTCGCCATTGCCTGCGTGATTGCGCCCATGCCGCCGATCGCATGCCCCCACACGCCCCGGCGGCCGTTGGTTTCGCCGAAGCAGTGGTGCAGCAGCACATAGGCCGTTCCGGGCGAATACGGGCTGGCATACGTGCCGACGATGCCGTCGAAGCCGAGCACCGCCTTGATCGGATCGCTCTCGAACCAACCGTCGAGCATGTCGCCCGCCGACTGGCCGAACAGCGCCAGCAGGTCGCGCCGCGCCGTGATGTCGAGCCCGGCAAGGCGCCGGCCGAGCGGCAGCACGCGCAGCGCCTCGCGCAGCCCCGCGACCCAGCCGCCGGGGGCAGCGCCTGGCGGCGTCTCCAGCAATGTCGTGCGCACCAGGTCCGCGAGCACGCCGAGGCGCGCGTCATAGGCATCGAGCCGCTCGGCATCGCGCGCTGAGAATTTCGCCACTTCCGCCTTCGTGCGCCCGGTGCCCGTCGCGAGATAGCCCCGGTCGTCCAGCGGCAGGAAATTCTGCACCTTGCGGTCCACCACGCGCAGCCCATGGCCCGCGAGGTCCATGTCCGCGACGACCGTGGGGTTGAGCAGCGAGACCGTGTAGCTCGCGGTCGAGTTGCGGAAGCCCGGATGGAACTCCTCGGTCACCGCCGCCCCGCCGACGACGCCACGCCGCTCGAGCACTGTCACCTTGAACCCGGCCCGCGCCAGGTAAAAGGCACACACAAGACCATTATGCCCCGCGCCAATGACGAGGACGTCGCAGTCCAGCCCCTTCACGCTCATCCCTTGCTCCGATTTCGCGGCGGCCCAGCGCCGGCGCCCACGCCCGTCCAGCCCCCGGGGATTTCCGCTGACGACCCACATCCCGGGCGGCCGACGGCTTGGCCCATCTTATCGTCCGCGCGCCCCTTTTCCCCCCTGCCGTCCAGCGATGCAACCGAAGCGCGGAACTATCGGTATGTCGCCGCTGGCACCCGACGCGTCGTCGCCGCCAGGGTGGCCAGGGCAGAAGTTGACCCACATCAATGCGCGCGCCGTGGTGATCGCCGATGGATGGCGCACGCGCCCGGCGCGGGAAACAGGCCCGGCGTGGCGCGGTCGGCAACCGCGAGAGGGCGCTGATGCTGGAAGAACTTGACGTGTTGGAGGCGCGGCGCATCGCCGACCTCGGCGAGGATGCCCAGAAGGTGCGCGGCCGTCTTATCCAGGGGGTTCGCGCGGCGGATCTCGGCGAGCCGTCGCCAGCCCGCGGCACGCATAATCCGGGCGCGACGCTGCCGCTGGAAGGCGTGCTGGCGGAGACGCCGGAGTACCGCGCGCTGCGCGAGGCGATCCAAGGGCTGCCGCACGAGATACTGGCCAAGCTCTGGGTGACGGCCCAGGTCGGCCGCGGCGACCTGACGATCAATGACTGCGAGGGCGAACTCGAAGCCGCCGAGCTGCTTCGCGACGAGGAGCTTCTGGCGAACATGCTGGCCGAGGCCGACCTGCACGACTGCCTGCGCAAGGGGTTGTTCGTGCTGGGCGAGACAAATTTGCCGGGCGATGCCGGATGAGCTGACGCCGCCGCAGCCGGCCGCGCCGCCGCGCGCGACGGCGGCTCGCGCGCGTGCCGGGTTTCGGGGTGCCGTGCGTGAGCATCGTGCGCGGGCGCAAGGTGGAATGCCTGGTCCCGGTGCTGTCGACGCATGCCAAGCCGATGACGTCGCCGGCAGCGGCGTGACCCCGTGGCCGGTTACCACGC
>JAJYFW010000554.1 GCA_021785335.1 Pseudomonadota bacterium | reverse complement strand
CGATCGCCCCCGCACCCCAGATCAGGATCGGTTCCGAAATCTTTTCCGCCATCACCACGCCCCCATCGCGTCACGGGTCTCTTCCACCGCCACGTTCCAGATCGCCAGCATCTCGTTGTCGCTGCGGGCAACCCGGCCGCCGTAATTGCCGTCGTCCAGCATGGTGCGCGTCTCGAACGGCGGCAACGTCTTGAGCCGGTCGAGGTCGACCATCTCCTTCGCCCCCTCCGCGGGCGTGGAGGCGAGGCGTGTCCACGGGAAATTCTCGAGCCAGGAGCCGTGGCTCGCCACCTTGTCGGTCGCCAGCACCTGCGCCCATGTGCGTGGCGCGCGCCACCAGTCATGCGTGCGCACGCGGCAGTCCGGGTTGTCCACCATCCATTCCTGCGCCAGCGCCGCGGCCGGCTGGTTGCCGCCATGGCCGTTGACCAGCAGCACGCGGCGGAAACCGTTGCGCTTGAGGCTGTCCAGCACGTCGCGCACCACGTCCGCGTAGGTCGCGACGCGCAGCGAGATGCTGCCGGGATAGGCCTGGAAATAGGGCGAGATGCCGAAGGGCAGCGCGGGGAACACCGGCACGCCGAGCGGCTCCGCCGCCTCCACAGCGACGCGCTCGGCGAGGATCGCGTCGGTGGCGAGCGACAGCCCGGCATGCTGCTCCACGCTGCCCAGCGGCAGCACGGCGCGGTCGTCATGCCGCAGCCAGTCCTCGACCATCCGCCAGTCCATTTCGCTGATACGCATGCAGTTCCCCCCGGCCTTGCGCGGAGGAGGCTTGCACAAGCGCCCGGCGCGTCAATCCCCGGGTTCGCATGGCGGCCCCGCCATGGCAGGAAGCGGGAATGCAACTCGCCCTCGACGTCCTGCCGCTGGCCTCGCTCGTTCTGCTGCTGGCGACCGGCCGCGTGAAGCCCGCCGCCGCCTGCCTCGCCGCCATCCTGCTCACCCTGCCCGCCGCCTGGCGCATGGCACCCGGGGTCGCACTAGCGCCGTTCCTGCTGCGCGCGGTGGAACAGGGGCTGTGGCTGGCGATCATTCCGGTCGGGCTCATCGCCGGCGGCCTCGTCTATCACGCCGCGGTGGGCGCGCGCGACGCGCCGGGCGGCATCAGCACCGACACGCTGTTCATCGCCGCCTTCCTGCTCGGGCCGTTCATGGAGACGGTGACGGGCTTCGGCGTCGGCTGCGTGTTCGCGCTCGGGCTGATCCGCGCCGCCGGGCTTTCCGGCCCGCGCGCGGCGGCGATCGGGCTGCTGACGCAGGCGCTGATCCCGTGGGGCGGGCTCGGCCCCGGCACCGCGCTCGGCGCGGCGCTGGCGGGCGTGGATCCGCAGGCGATGGCGGCCCGAAGCGCCGTGGTGGTGGCGGCCACCCTGCCCTTTCTGCTGCTGCTGTTCTGGCGCTGGACCGCGGCGGAGGGCCACCCCGTTCCCGCCCGCGACAAGCCGGCGCAGTTCCTCTGGGTGGTCGCGGTCGGGCTGTCGCTGATCGCCTGGCACCGCGTGGCACCGTGGGAGATGTGCGGCCTGCTCGCGACCGGCGGCGTGCTGGCGGTGAAGCTGCTGTGGCGCGCGCCTCCGCGCACGCCCGCAGCCGTGCTGGCCACGCTGCGGACCGCCTTCCCCTACCTCCTGCTCGCCGCCTCGCTGCTCGCGAGCCATCTGTGGCGGCATCCGCCGACCCTGGCACTGGTGGCGCACCTGCCGCCGATCGCCGCCAACTCGGCGATGGTGGTGCTGTGGCTGGTCGCACTGCTGCTGCTGGCGCGCGGGAAAGCACCCGTCGCGGCGCTGCGCGGCGCCCTCGCTCGCGCGCGGCGGCCGGCGGTGGCGTTGCTGGGCTTCGTGCTGTTCTCGCGGGTGCTGGCGGCGGCGCAGGTGCCGCAGGGGCTCGCCGGCGCGCTCACGGGCCTGCTCGGCCACGCGGCACCCGTTGCCTCGCCGGTGCTGGCCGGCCTCGCCGGGTTCTTCGCCGGCACCAATGTCGGCTCCAACGCGGCGATGATGCCGCTGCAGGCCGCCCTCGGCCGCGCCGCGCATCTGGGGCCGCTGGTGCTGCCGGCGGAGCAGAACGGCACCCTGTTCCTCGTGCTCTCGCCGCAACTGACCGCGATCGCCGCAGGCGTGCTCGGCGACGGCACGCGCCCCGCCGGCATCTGGCGCGTCGCCTGGCCGATCTTTCCGCTCTCCATCGCGATCGGGCTCGCCGGCATCGCCATCGGGTGATACGAAGCGCCATGACGCTCGCGGCGCGCCGACACATCGCCCGGACCTGCCCGCGCTTCGCCGCCCTGATGCGGCGCGTCGGCCCCTGCCGCATGGGGACGGACACGCAGTCGCCCTACGAGGCGCTGGTGCGCGCGATCGCGCATCAGCAGTTGCACGGCAAGGCGGCGCGCACCATCACGGCGCGTTTCGTTGCGTTGGGCGCGGGCGCGTTCCCGACGCCCGCCGAGGTGCTCTCGCTCGGTGACGCGGCGATGCGCGGCTGCGGCTTCAGCGCCTCGAAGACCGCGGCGATTCGCGACATCGCGCTGCACGCG
>JAJYFW010000553.1 GCA_021785335.1 Pseudomonadota bacterium | reverse complement strand
ACTCAACATCATGCCCTACATCAGCGCGAGCATCATCATCCAGCTGATGACCGCGGCCATCCCCTCGCTCGACGCGCTGAAGAAGGAGGGCGAGTCGGGCCGCATCAAGATGAACCAGTACACCCGATACCTCACGGTGATCATCGCGGCGTTCCAGTCGTATGGGATCGCGGTCGGGCTCGAGAGCATGCACAGCAGCGTGGGGCCCGCGGTCGCCGATCCCGGCATGTTCTTCCGCGTCTCGACCGTGATCACGCTGGTCGGCGGCACGATGTTCCTGATGTGGGTGGGCGAGCAGATCACGGCGCGGGGCATCGGCAACGGCACCAGCCTCATCATCATGTCCGGCATCATCGCCAACGTGCCGAACGCGCTTGCCTCGCTGCTCGAGCTCGGGCGCACCGGCGCGCTGTCGCCGGTGTTCATCGTGGGCTTCCTGCTGCTCGCGGTGGGCGTGATCGCGTTCATCGTGTTCATGGAGCGGGCGCACCGGAAAATCGTCGTGCAATACCCGAAACGCCAGGTCGGCAACCGCATGTTCGGCGGCGACTCCACGCACATGCCACTCAAGGTCAACACCTCGGGCGTGATCCCGCCGATCTTCGCGAGCTCCATCCTGCTGATCCCGGCCACGATCGCGGGCTTCTCGGCGCAGTCCGGCAGCGCGCCGGGCTGGCTCGCGACCATGGGCCAGCTGCTCTCCGGCGGCTCGCCGCTGTACCTGATCCTCTATTCGGCGCTGATCATCTTCTTCAGCTATTTCTACACCGCCGTCGTCTTCAACCCGCAGGAGACCGCGGACAACCTCAAGAAGTACGGCGGCTTCATCCCAGGCATCCGCCCGGGCTCCGCGACGGCCGAGTATTTCGATTACGTACTGACTAGGCTGACCACTGTGGGCGCGGCCTACCTCGTCATCGTCTGCCTGCTGCCGCAGATCCTGATCAGCGACTACGGCGTGCCGTTCTACTTCGGCGGCACCAGCCTGATGATCATCGTCTCGGTCACCATGGACACGGTGACGCAGGTCCAGTCGCACCTGCTCGCCCACCAGTACGAGGGGCTGATCCGCAAGGCGCGCGTGAAGGGGCGAGGGCGTTGAGGCTCGTTCTTCTCGGACCGCCCGCCGCGGGCAAGGGCACGCAGGCCAAGCGACTCGATGACCGTTACGGCACCGTCCAGATCGCGACGGGCGACATGCTGCGCGCCGAGATCGCGGCCGGCACGCCGATAGGCCTCAAGGTCAAGGAGGTGATGCGCGCGGGCCAGCTGGTCTCCGACGACATCGTCATCCACATGCTCGAGGCGTGCATCGTCCGCCCGGACTGCGCCAAGGGCTTCATCCTTGACGGCTTCCCCCGCACCGTGGAACAGGCCAAGGCGCTCGATACGATGCTGGCGAAGAACGGCATGACGCTCGACGCCGTGCTCGAGCTCAAGGTCGACGACGCGGCGCTGATCGAGCGGGTCGCCGGGCGCTTCACCTGTGCGAGCTGCGGCGAAGGCTATCACGACAAGTTCAAGCCGACGAAGGTTCCCGGCACCTGCGACCGCTGCGGCGGACACGAGTTCATCCGCCGCCCGGACGACAACCGCGAGACCATCGCGGCCCGCCTCGTCGCCTATCACACCCAGACCGAGCCCATCCTGGCCTACTACGCCGCGAGCGGCCGGTTGAAATCGGTGGACGGCATGGCGGGGATGGACGAGGTCACGGCGTCACTGGTGGCGATCCTTGACCGGCTCCGCCCGGCGTGAGGGCGGTGGTGATGGCGGCCCTGCGCCCTGGGTATGGCTCCGAGGCTGCTGCTCACGAAAATTTGATCGGTTCGCGTTGACTCACGCTGCCCCCCGGTTATAACCCCGCCCTGCGGCACCCGGGCGCGGGTGCCGTCAATCGTTTATGGTCGCCGGGCGTCCTCCGTGTGTGCAGATCGAGCGTGCGCGCGGAACAGGCCTCGGCCAGCAGGAGTCCACTTCGTGGCGCGTATTGCCGGCGTTAACATTCCCGCCAACAAGCGGGTGACCATCAGCCTGCGTTACATCTACGGGATCGGACCGGGCAAGGCGCAGGAGATCTGCGACAAGCTCGGCATCCCCGCGGAGCGCCGCGTCAACCAGCTCTCCGACGACGAGGTGCTGCGCATCCGCGAGATGGTGGACCGCGAGTATCGCGTCGAGGGCGACCTGCGGCGCGAGGTGGCGATGAACATCAAGCGCCTGATGGATCTCGGCTGCTACCGCGGCCTGCGGCACCGCCGCGGCCTGCCGGTGCGCGGCCAGCGCACCCACACCAACGCCCGCACCCGCAAGGGCAAGGCGGTGGCGATCGCCGGCAAGAAGAAGGTGACGAAGTAACCGGGGCAACCCCCGCCCTCGTTACGCGTTCGACACAGGACAGGACAACCGACCCATGGCGAAACCCGCCACCGCTGCGCGCACCCGCAAGAAGGAGCGCAAGAACATCACCTCCGGCGTTGCCCATGTCGCGGCCACGTTCAACAACACGATCGTGACCATCAGCGACGCCCAGGGCAACGCCATCG
>JAJYFW010000552.1 GCA_021785335.1 Pseudomonadota bacterium | reverse complement strand
CCGGCGCGGGGCGGCGGTATCGTGACCAGCCCGCATCTTTCCGTGAGCGGCGTGTTCAAGCGCTTCGGCCCGGTCGTCGCCGTGAACGATGTCAGTTTCGACGTGGCGCATGGCGAGATCCTGGGGCTGATCGGGCCCAACGGTTCCGGCAAGTCGACGCTGTTCAACTGCATCCTCGGCCAGACCGCGCCGGATGCCGGCAGCGTGGAGGTGGACGGCAGGCGGGTGACCGGCAGCCGTGCCTGCGACCTCAGCCTGCTCGGCGTCGGGCGGACCTTCCAGCAGCTTGCGGTGTTTCCGGGGCTTTCGGTGCTCGACAACATCATCTTCGCGGCACAGGAACATCGCGGTGGCATGCTCGGCCGCCTGTTCATGCGGCCGGATGCCGGGCTCACCGAGGAGGCAGACCGGATGATCGAGTTCTTCCGCCTCGGAGCGGTGCGCAACAAGCTGGCGGGAGACATCTCCTACGGGCAGCGCAAGCTGGTGGACGCGGCGATGGCGTTCATGGCCGGGCCGAAGCTGGTGCTGCTCGACGAGCCCGCGGGTGGCGTCAACCCGACGATGCTGGCGGAACTGCGCGAGCGGCTCCTGACCTACAACCGCGAGCATGGCACCACTTTCGTCGTGATCGAGCACAACATGGATTTCGTCATGTCGCTTTGCGGGCGGATCATGGCGCTGGCCGAGGGGCGGATCATCGCCGACGGCACGCCGGACGAGGTGCGCGCCGACCAGACCGTGATCGATTCCTATCTCGGCGGCTAGATGCTGGAGCTTTCCGACATCCGCGCGGGCTATGCCGACGTGCAGATCCTGAACGGGGTGGACCTGGCGCTGCGGCCGGCAACGATCACCACGGTGATCGGGCCCAACGGCGCCGGGAAGTCGACGCTCTTCAAGGCGATCTTCGGCCTCATCCGCGTACGCTCGGGCCGCGTGCGGTTCGGGGCCGAGGACATCACCAACGAAAAGCCCGCGCGGCTGCTGGCGCGCGGCATCGCCTATGTGCCCCAGGGGCGCAACGTCGTGCCGCGGCTTTCGGTGCGGCACAACCTCGAGCTCGGCGCGGTGACGCTGGCGGACCAGTCGCGCGTCGGTGAGCGGATCGAGGCGGTGATGGACCGCTTCCCGGCGCTGCGCCAGCATCAGGGGCGCAAGGCCGGCGACCTTTCGGGCGGACAGCAGAAGCAGCTGGAAATCGCGCGGGCGTTGTTGCTGGAGCCGAAACTCCTGCTGATCGACGAGCCCTCGATCGGGCTGTCGCCCAACCTGGTGCGCGATGTGTTCAGGGTGCTGCAGGGGTTGCGCGACGCCGGCGTGACGGTGCTGATGGTGGAGCAGAACGCCAAGGCGGCGCTCGCCATGTCCGACGACGGGCTGGTGCTGGAGCTCGGCCGCGCGCGGATGCATGCCCCGGCGGCGCAGCTGCTGGCCGATCCGGCGGTGGGCCGGCTCTTCCTCGGAGCTACGATCGAAGGCTGACGATTTGGTCACCCAGTCGAAGGGTGACAAAACTTCACAAAAGCGGCACTCTTTTCCGCGAACCGGCGCGAGTCGCGCCGGCTAGGACAGGGCCAGGCCAGCCGGGAGGCCCAGAAAGAGAGGACGGGCGAGCGTGTCGGAAACCAAGGAGAACGTGGTCCGCCCCGTGGCGAGCGGGATCCGCGTCCTGATGATCGAGGATCAGCCCACCTTCGCGGAGACCGTCCGCGCCTATCTGCTGCAGGCGGGGATGGACGTGGAGTGGGCCGCCAACGGCGCCGAGGCGCATGCCAAGCGCGCCGCGTTCAAGCCCGAGATCATGCTGGTCGATCTCGAACTGCCGGATGTCAGCGGGTTTGACCTGGTCAGCGCCTATGCGGGGCGCTCGGATTGCGGAATCATTGTCGTCACCGCCAACGGCGAGGAGGCGGCGCGCATCGCCGGGCTCGATTCCGGGGCGGACGATTATTTCGTGAAATCCGGGCCGACGCGGGAGTTGGCGGCGCGTATCCATGCGCTGCACCGGCGGCTCAGCAAGCCGCCCGGCGAGCGGGCGGGGCGCGTCTTCGTCGACGTGCCGGGACGGGTGGTGACGGGCGAGGCCGGCAAGCAGGAGCGGCTGACCGAGGCCGAGATGGTGGCGCTCGAGACCATGCTCGACGCCGCGGGTGCCGCGGTGTCGCGCGACTGGCTCTCCAAGGTGGCGCTCCGGCGGCCGATGCACATGGACGACCGCGCCGTCGATCAGCTGGTGCTGAAGCTGCGGCGCAAGCTTTCCGTGGTCGGAGCGCCGGACCGGCTGATCATGTCCTCGCGCAACCAGGGCTACGTGATCGCCGAGCCCAGCCGGTTCCGGCGCATGGGGCCGGACGGGAGCTGAGTTTTCACGCGAGCGGCGCGCAGCGGGCCGCGAGCCAGACCCGGTCGTCCGGCGCGAGGCCCGGCCCGACCTCGGCCAGCACGCGGGCGTGGTAGGCGTCGATCCACCGGCACTCGGCCCGGGTGAGCATGCCTGAGACGATCAGGCTGCGGTCGTAGGGGGCGAGGGTGATCGTCTCGAAGGCCAGG
>JAJYFW010000551.1 GCA_021785335.1 Pseudomonadota bacterium | reverse complement strand
CTGCTGGGCGGGCTGCAGGTCGACCAGAGCCGTGAGTTCCTGCTGCGGCGCGAAGTGCTGTCGCCGATCGAGGTGATCCGCGCCGCGACGACGATCGCGGCGGAGGTCATCCGCATGGAGGGCAAGTTGGGGACGCTGCGGCCGGGGGCGTTCGCCGACCTGCTGGTGCTCGACTCCGATCCGCTCAAGGATTTCGGCGTGTTCCAGGACCAGGGGGCGCATATCGCCGCGATCATGAAGGGCGGTCGGTTCCACAAGAACCGGCTGTAGACGGGGCGGCGCGCAGGAGAACGTTCCGTATGATTATCGACGCGCAGGTACATGCCTATGAGGCCAACACACCGACTCGGCCGTGGGCGAGCGTGCCGAACTGGCCGGCGCATGTTACCGGCGACGAGATGGTGGCGGCGATGGACGCGCTCGGGATCGACGGCGCGATCCTGATCTCCGCATTCGCGATGTACCGCTACGATGGCGGCTATGCCGCGGCCGTGCATCGTGCGTATCCGGATCGTTTCGGTATCATCAAGCCGGTCGATCCCGACGACCCGGCGGTGGCTGACGTGATCGCGGAATGGAAGCGCACGCCGGGGACGGTGGCGGTGCGGATCATGATGCCCGTCGAGGCCGGACGGGCCGTGGACGACCCGGGGTTCGACAGCATCGCGCGGGCGGCCACGCGGCTCGGGTTTCCGGTGAACCTGCATTGCTGGGGCAATCTCGACGCGGCAACGGCGCTCCCCGACCGGCACCCGCAGACGCGCTTCGTCATCGACCATCTGGGCCTGGTGCAGCCGCACGAGAAGCCTGCGCCGCCGCAGCCGTGGGCCGAGTTGCCGAAGGTGCTGGCGCTGGCGAAGCGGGCAAACGCGGTGATCAAGGTCTCCGGCGCCTGCACGCTGTCGCGCGAGCCGTATCCGTTCGCCGATATCTGGGATCCGCTGGCGCGCGTGTTCGACGCCTGGGGGTTCGAGCGCTGCCTGTGGGGGACGGACTGGACGCGCGCGTTCGCGGTGGTGAACTACGAGCAGGCGGTGACGCCGTTCAGAATGACGGAGCGTCTCTCCGAGAGCGAGCGGGCGATGCTGATGGGCGGGGCCTGCGCGCGCGCGTACGGATGGGCGCCGCGTGGGGTGGCGGCCGGGTAGACGATGCCACCGTGCTAAAACTCGCGCGATGGCCAAATCCCGCTGGATTGCTCTTGCTGTGGCGCTGTTCGTCGGGGCGCTCGTCGCGCCGCGGCTGCATTCCGTCTTCGGCCTGCGGGCGGAGCTTGCCCGGTACGGCGCGGTGCCGCTGCCCGATGGGCGGCTCCGGTTCACGCAGCCGCTCGGGAGCTTGCTGGAAGGCGAGTTGACGACGGCATGGCGGGCACATCTCGCGCGAGAAAAGGCGGGTTCGCGTGGGGGCGTTTTGCCCAGCGCCGTGGAGCTGAGGCGGCTCGCGCTGCGGATGCTCAACCCGATCGCGGTCGCGATCATGATGGTGGCGTACGCGCTGACGCGGATCGTGCAGCGCCGCCTGCCGGGCGATTGATGAAGCGGCGCGTTTGGCGGGAGCGCGGACGCCGCGGCTGAACCCGCGATGAGAAACGGGATCCCGCAGACGCCACGCGGGTTACGAATCGCCCGACCTCACTGGTAGCGTTGATCCGATTCCTGGTGCCGCGATGGCACCGATGTTCAGACGGCGTTCGCCGCCAGGGGGGACTGCCGAACGATGGTTGTGGCGTTGCGCGAGTCACGCGATCAATACCCTCTACGCCGGCCGGTGCGTGTAACCCGCGACGGCCGGTTGAGCGCCTGAGCCATGCCATGGGTTTGCCTGCCCGTCGGCCGTATCAAGCACCTCGCGCCGGCGGCGCTGGCGGCACTGATCGCGGCGCATCCGATTCCGGCGGGCGTGGCGTGCTATTGCTCGGGCACGAGCCTCGCGTATGTGCCGGGGCCTGGCGATCATGGGGCCTCGCCGCACGAGCCAGGTAAGACGAGCGCGCAATCGGGTGTGCCCAACGACATTCCGGACGTGCCGCTGCCGTCGGGCTACTCGCCGCCGTTTGGCTGGCATGGCCCCGACTGGACGCCGCCGGTGCTGTTCATCCCCATCGGTGTCGGCGGCTATCCCGGTGACGGTCCCTATGGCGGCGGTTATCCCGTCGGCGGGATTCCCGGCGGGTTCGTTGGCGGCGGTCCCGGGCCCGGCGGAGGTGGTGGCGGTGGAGGTGGAGGTGGTGACGGTGGTGGCGGTGGCGGTGGCGGAGGTGGCCCAGGCGGAGAAATCCCGCCGCCGCATGGCGGGGGAGGCTCGGGCAACGTACCGCCGCCGCCGCAGAACGTGCCGGAACCGGCAAGTGGAGCGTTGTTCCTCATGGCAATCGCAGCGCTCGCAGGGCTTCGGACCCGCGAGCGGCGGGGCCGAGCCCGCCGGCCGGCCGGGGGCTCGCGACGGGTGGGCGGTTAGCGCCGGTTATGTGAAATGGTGGTGCCGACGGTCAGGATTGAACTGACGACCTGCTGATTACGAATAAAATCCCAGGACGATTTCGCGCGGTTTT
>JAJYFW010000550.1 GCA_021785335.1 Pseudomonadota bacterium | reverse complement strand
TGCGGGCGATGGTCTGTTCCCCCAGCACGTCGCGCACCGCCAGCACCGGCACGCCGCACATCTGCCCGGCGAGGGTCAGGGTGACGAACTGGCGTTCGCCCGCATCGGCGCCCGGCCGGGCGAGAAGATCGGTGCTCATGGGCACTTGCTCCGGGACACTTGGGGCGTCGGTCTGGCCATCGCGCGGCTCATGCCGCGGCCGGCAGGGCGAGGCAGCGGCTGACCGCGCCGAGCAGGGCGGCGCGGTCGAATTTCGCCACGTGCTCGGTAAAGCCGGCGGCTCGCGCCGCCGCCGCGTCGGCCGGCGTGGCGCGGCCCGACAGCGCGATCATCGGCAGCCCCGCCCAGGCGCCGCCGGCCCGCACCGCGCGGGCGAAGCCGAACCCGTCCAGGTCGGGCATCTCGATGTCGGAGACGATGGCGGTGAACGTCGCCCCGGCGTCCCGCAGCCGCAGCGCCTCGGCGGCCGAGGCGGTGGCGGTCACGTGGTAGCCGGCGGCGGCCAGCGTCGGCACCAGCAGGGCGCGGAAGAACTCGCTGTCCTCCACCGCCAGCAGGCGCGGCGGACCGGCGGCGGCGGCGGCGGGGCGGAACCAGTCGCCGAAGGCGCGCGTCAGCCAGTAGCCGGTGTCGATCACCCCGCTCGCCCGCCCGGCGATCACCGCGGTGCCGAGCACGCCCGGGCGGGCGGCGGCGAGTTCGATCTCCAACCGGTCGTCCACCACGTCGATGATCTCATCGACCAGCAGGCCCATGCTGCGGTCGCCGTCGGCGAACACCAGCGCCGGCTGGTGCGGCTTTGCGGTATCGAGCGCCGGATGCGCGGCCAGCAGCGGCATCAGCCGGCCGCGATACTGGGTGGCGGCGGTGTCGCCACAGGTCTCGATGCGTTCGCGCGGGATCTCCTCGATCCGCGCCACCAGCGCGAGCGGCACCGCCAGCGGCGCGTCCTCCGCCCCGCCGCCGGCGCGGAACAGCAGCAGCGTGGTGCGGTCCCCCGAACGCTGCGCGCCCCCCGCCACGACCGCGTCGGCCGGGTCCGTCCGTCCGGTCGCGCCGGCGCCGACGCCGATCGCCCGGGCAATGCCGTTCGGGTCGAGGATCATGATGACCGAGCCGTCGCCCAGGATCGTGTTGCCGCTGAACATCGTCACGTGGCGCAGAATCGGCGCCACCGGCTTGACCACGATCTCCTCGGTGTCGAACACCCGATCGACGATCAGGCCCAGCATCGCCGCGCCCACTTGCGTGACCACGATGGTGGGCGGCTCCTCGGTCGCTTCCCCGCCTTCGAGCTGGAGCAGCTCCTTCAGGCTCACCAGCGGCAGCAGCCGGTCACGCAGGCGCAGCACCGGGGTTTCGTTGATGCGCTCGATCAGCCCGTCGGTTTCCTCCGCCGCGCTCCCCGCGCCGGCGCGCACCAGTTCGGCCACGCTGATCTGCGGGATGGCGAAGCGTTCCCCGCCCGCCTCCAGCACCAGCGCGGAGACGATCGCCAGGGTGAGCGGGATTTTCACCATGAAGGTGGTGCCGGTGCCGGCGGCGCTTTTCAGGTCGATGGTGCCGCCGATGCGCTCCACGTTGGTGCGCACCACGTCCATCCCGACGCCGCGGCCCGACACCGCGGTCACGGCGGCGGCGGTGGAAAAGCCGGGGCGGAAGATGAAGCGCTGGATCTCCGTCTCGCTCATGCCGGCCAGTTCGGCCTCGGTGGCGAGTCCCTGGGCGAGCACCTTGGCGCGGATCTTCCCGACCGGCAGGCCGCGCCCGTCGTCGGCGATCTCGATCACGATATGCCCGCCTTCGTGGAAGGCGTTCAGCGTGATCCGCCCCGCTTCCGGCTTGCCCGCGGCGCGGCGTTCGGCCGGGGTTTCCAGCCCGTGATCCGCCGAGTTGCGGACCATGTGGGTCAGCGGGTCCTTGATGAGTTCCAGGATCTGCCGGTCGAGCTCGGTCTCCGCGCCCAGCAGCACGAGGTCGATCTTCTTGCCGAGTTCGCGCGCGAGGTCGCGCAGGATGCGCGGCAGCTTGTTCCACGCGTTGCCGATCGGCTGCATGCGGGTCTTCATCACCCCTTCCTGCAGGTCGGAGGTGATGTGCGACAGCCGTTGCAGCGGCACGGTGAAGGCGCCGTTTTCCTGCGTGCGCGCGAGCTGCAGCAACTGGTTGCGGGTAAGCACGAGTTCGCTGACCAGCGTCATCAGGTCGTCGAGCACATCGACCCCGACGCGGATCGTCTGCGCCGCGGCGGCAGGTGCCGCGGGCGCGGCGGTTGGCTCCGCCCTGGGCGGCGCGGCCGGCGGGGGCGCGGCGTCCTGCACGGGTGGGGTGGGCGCGGGCGCCATCGGCACGGTCGGGCCGGCCTGGGTGTCCGTCAGGGTCGGCGCTGGCGGCCCGTCCGGCGGTTCCGCTTCGGCGGTCGTCGTCTCCCCGGTCGCGGCACGATCGAGCGCCGCGATCAGCGCGGCATCGTCGCCGCCGGGTTCGGTGCCCGACGCGGCCAGCCCGGCGACGATCGCCTTGATCCGGTCGAGCGCGGTCAGCACCAGTCCGATC
>JAJYFW010000549.1 GCA_021785335.1 Pseudomonadota bacterium | reverse complement strand
AGGCAAGCAGCGGCTCGGCGAGCGGCAGCAGCCGGGCCAGCACCTGCGCCTGCTCCACGCCGGCGGCATGGAAATCCCACGGCGTCGCGAGCAGCGCCAGCGCGCGCACCAGCTCCGGCCGGCGCAGCGCCGCGGCGAGCGCCAGGTCCCCGCCCATGCAATAACCCGCGAGCACCACGGGGCCCTCCGCCGCGGCGGCCGCGAGCGCACGCTCCAGCCGGCCCGCGATGTAGTCGGTGAGCGTGAAGGCGCGCTCCGCCTCGCCGGGCCAGCCCCAGTCCAGCAGCAGCGGCCGCAGCCCCGCGCCGGCGAGATGGCGCATCATGGAAACGCCAGGTGCCAGGTCCAGCACATGGGCGCGATTCACCAGGCTGGGCACGAACAGCACCGTGGGCCCAGTGCCACCAAAGTCGAGCAGGCGGGAGCTGCCCTCGGACCAGAAGGCCGGGGGCTCGGGCAGGTCGCGGTGCCAGGGGTGCCGGCGGTAGGCGGCGATGCCCCTGATCAGCTCACGGTCGGCGGCGAGTGCCTCGCGCAGCACCGCCTCGGGAAACCCGTCGGGCCCGCTGCGCGCCAGCCTCTCCAGCAGCGCCTGAGCCTCCTCCCCCGCGTTCCAGTTCCGCGAGGCGCTGCTCGAGGTCGCGGAGGCGGCCACCGAGACGCTCGATCTCAGCATCGCGAGGGTCAGGTGCAGCAGGAGGGGACGCGGGCCCCGACGGGGCAGTGGGGCGGTCATGCGCCGCGCCCGTCGCGGCACCGCCGCGCGGCATGGCCGCGAGCATGGCGGCGGCGGCGCCCGCCCACATGGAAAGCAGCGTCGTCCAGGCCTCCTGCGCCTCCCGGTCGGTGGCCAGGGCCGCGAGTTCCGTCTCGACCAGGGTGATCCAGTCGCGCGCCAGCTCCCGCATGTCCTCGGGACCGTCCCGCTCGCCCTCCGCGCTCATGCTCCATCCCGGCTCCCGCGCCACGCATCATAGGGGCCCGCCGCACAGCCGGAAACGGTTAATGCCGCGGTGCGGAAAACCGCACCTCGCCGCCCGGGCAAACCTTTTCCGGCGCAAGGTGCGCCTATCCTTGTTGCAACGCGGCATGCTACGAGGGCGGATATTTCGCCGCGAGGACCGCCATGAACGACCCCTCCCCGGCTGACACGGAACCCAAACCGGCGGTGCCGCCGGTGGTGGTGAAGAAATATGCCAATCGCCGCCTCTACAACACGGAAAGCTCGACCTACATCACGCTCGAAAACCTGGCGGAAATGGTCCACGGCGGGCGCGATTTCGTGGTCTACGACGCCAAGACCGGCGAGGACATCACCCGCTCCGTGCTCACCCAGATCATCGTCGAGGAGGAAAACAAGGGCCACAACCTGCTGCCCACCGGGTTCCTGAGGCAGCTGATCGGGTTCTACGGCGATTCCATGCAGAATCTCGTCCCGCGATACCTGGAGCAGGCGATGGAGAGCTTCGCGCACCAGCAGGAGCAGATGCGCGAGGCGATGCAAAAGACGATGGGGAATTTCTTTCCCTTCGACATGGAGGAAGTGGGGCGGCAGAACCGCGCCATGATGGAGCGGGCGATGAGCCTGTTCACCCCGTTCCGACCCGAGCATGGCGACTTGACGCCCCCGCCGCCGCCCACTTCGCGCGACGCCGAGATCGAGGGGCTGCGCGCCGAGATCGCCGATCTGCGCCGCCGGCTCGCCGAGGCGCAGAAGAAGTAGCCCGGAAGAGCCCGATGACGAACTGGCCGGTCGCGGAGGGAGTCTTCGAGCTCGGGGACCTGAAGGTGGCGCGTGGCGGAACCATCGCCCGCGCGCGCATCGCCTGGCGCGCGCACGGAACACTCTCGCCCGCGCGCGACAACGTGGTGCTCTACCCCTGCTCCTACACCGCGCAGCACGAGGACATGGAATGGGCGATCGGGCCGGATTCCCTGTTCGACCCGGGGCGCTGGTTCGTCGTCATCCCCAACCTGTTCTCCAACGGCCTGTCCTCGGGCGCGGCCGACACGCCGGACTATCCTTCCGTGGTGACCTATCATGACGTCGTGGCGGCCCAGGCGCGGCTGCTGCGCGAGCAATGGGGGATCGAGCGGCTTGCCGCCGTCTACGGGTTCTCGATGGGCGCGCAGCAGGCTTATCACTGGGCGGCGCGCCCGGGCGTGGAACGTGCCATCGTGGTCTGCGGCAGCGCCAGGACCGCGGTGCACAACCGGGTCTTCCTCTCCTCCCTGCTGCGCACGCTGGAAGCCGCGCCGGAACACCTCGGCGACGGGCGCTTCTCGGCCGAGCCGCGCCTCAATCTCAAGGCATTCGGGCACATCTACGCCGGCTGGGCGCTGAGCCAGGATTTCTACCGCGCCGGGCTGCACATCACCGCCCTCGGCGCGCCGGACCTGGAAACCTTCCTGCGCACCGACTGGGAGGAGCGCAACTACAAGCGCCGCGCCGCCAATCTCTACGCCCAGCTCAAGACCTGGGAGGCCGGGGATATCGCCGACGGCGGCGACCTCCCGGCCGCGCTGCGGGCGATCGAGGCGCGTGTGCTGCTGCTG
>JAJYFW010000037.1 GCA_021785335.1 Pseudomonadota bacterium | reverse complement strand
GATACCCGCTGGGCGGCGCGCCGCTGGTGATGCGCGCGCTGGAGAACACGATCAGGCTGCTCGAGGTCGCGCGCCGCTACGGCGTGCCGGTCGCGACCTGCAACACCGCCTATATGAACGAGCGCGAGATGCCGTACTGGAAGATCACGGCGGTACGCGAAACCTTCCTGCACGACCATCCGAGCGCGCCGATCGACCCGCGCGTCTACGACCCCGGCTACGACCTCGCGGTGGTGAAGAAGGGGCCTTCCATCTTCTTCAACACCGGGGTCGCGGACTATTTCACCAAGGAGCGCGTCGATACGGTCATCGTGACGGGCTGCAACACCAGCGGCTGCATCCGCGCCACCGCGCTCGACAGCTTCAGCTATCGCTATCGCACCATCGTTCCGGAGGACTGCGTCGGCGATATCGAGGAGCAGCCGCACCGGGACAATCTGCGCGACATCGGCCGCCGCTATGTCGACGTGTCCGACCTTGGGACGGTGCTGGCGCAGCTGGAGGATTGGCATCGCCGCAACGCCGAGGAGGGCCGGGGGGCGTAGGACGCCGGGCCGTGAGCGGCCCGAGCGCGCTTCACTCGGACCGGACTCAGGCTACCGGCTACCGGATGCCGGCGCGCGCGCCATGCTGATGGCCGCGAAGAGCCCGCCGCCCGCGGCGAGCGCGCCCACGAGGAAGGCGACGGCGACGCCGAAGCGGTCCACGAGCAGGCCGGCGAGCGGGCCGGTGGTGGCGTAGGCGAGGTCCTGGAAGGCGGAGAACCCGCCCATGGCGGTAGCGCGCAGTTGCGGTGCCACGCGGTGCACCACGACGATGGCCATCGCCGGGTAGACAAGCGAGCACCCGAGGCCGGTGAGCAGCGCGCCGGCGAGCGCGGTGAGCGGGCCGGGCGCCAGGAAGAGCACGGCCTGGCCGATCGCCTCGACGGCGAGCGAGAACAGCGCGACGCGCACGCCGCCGAGACGATCCGGCAGGCGGCCGCCCACGATGCGCATGATGACGAAGCCGGCGGCGAAGCAGGTGAGGCCGAGCCAGGCGCGCGGCCAGTCGTGCGCGACGAAGTCGAGGGAGGTGAAGGCCCCTATGGCGGCGATGCCGACGCCCTGCAGGCCGACGACGATGCCCGGGCGGCCGATCCCGCGCAGCATGCGCCACAGCCCGGTGCGCGAGGTGCCCCTTGGTCCGGCGTGCGGGGCAGCGGGCGGCAGGCGGCGGATCATGACCAGGCCCGCGAGCGGCAGCGCCGCCGCCGTGAGCATCAGGCCCTGGAAGCCGAGGCGGTCGTAGAGGCCGAGGCCGAGCGGCGCGCCGAACGCGAAGGCGCCATACATGCCCATGCCCATGAGCGCGATGAAGCGCCCGGCGCGCGCGGTGCCCGCGACGTTGATGCCCCAGCCGAGCATGCCGACGAGGGTGAGGCTCTCGCCGAGGCCGAGCAGCAGCCGCCCGGCGAGCAGCACGCCATACGAAGCCAGGTGCGACAGCGCGGGAATGGTGGAGGCGAGGCCGATGAGGCTCGCCGCGACATAGATCGCGAGGCCCCAGGTCATGCCGCGGCGCCCGCCATGGCGGTCCGCGAAGCCGCCGGCGAAGAGGCGCGTGGCGATGGTGGCGACGAAGGGCAGGCCCGCCGCGAACCCCGCGGCCGCGCCGCTGAGGTGCAGTTCCCCGGTGACATAGACCGAGATCACCGGCAGCGGCGCCGCCACGGCGAGGTAGGAGAGCGTGAGCGCCAGGGTGAGCCACCAGAGGTCGAGGCCGAGGCGCGACGAAGTGGGCGACGTCATCCTGGGAGCGGAATGAACTCGGTCTCGCCGGGGATGGTGCCGAAGCGGCCCGACTGCCAGTCCTCCTTCGCCTGCTCGATGCGCTCACGGCGGGAGGAGACGAAATTCCACCAGAGATGGCGCGGGCCGTCGAGCGGCTCGCCGCCGAGGAGGACCGCGCGGGTCGGTGCCGTGGCCTCGACGACGATCTCCTCGCCGGGGCGGAAGACGAGCATGCGGTGCGGGCCGAACGGCTCGCCGCCAACGGTGAGTGCGCCGTCGAGGAGGTAGAGCGCGCGCTCCGGGTGTTCGCGCGGGAGCGCGAGGCGCGCGCCGAGGGCGAGGCGCAGGTCGGCCTGCAGCGTTTCCGTGAAGGTGACGACGGGCGAGACGAGCCCGAAGGCGCGGCCGGCGATGAGGCGGATGGCGGTGCCGCGATCCTCGGCGCGGGGCAGGCCGGTTGCGTCGTGGTGGGCGAAGAAGGGATCCGTCTCCTCGTGCGCGGCGGGCAGCGCGATCCAGCTTTGCATGCCGTGGACGGCGTGCGGCGCGAGGCGGTCGGACGGCGTGGTGCGTTCCGAATGCGCGATGCCGCGCCCGGCGGTCATCCAGTTGACGGCACCTGGCTCGATGTCCTGCACCGAGCCCAGCGTATCGCGATGGCGGATCCGGCCCTCGGTGAGGTAGGTGAGGGTCGCGAGCCCGATGTGCGGGTGCGGGCGTACGTCCATCCCCTCGCCTGCCCGCATCAGCGACGGGCCCATGTGGTCGAGGAAGACGAACGGGCCGACGCTGCGCCGTTTCGCCGACGGAAGGATGCGGCGCACCGCGAAGCCGCCGAGGTCGCGGCTCGCGGGCTCGACGACGAGGATGCCGGCGGATTGCGGGGTGAGCGTGCTCATCCCTCCTCCCGCGTCAGCACCTCGCGCAGGGCGTGGAAGGACGCTTCGTCGGGCGTGCAGAGCAGGCCACCCACGGTTTCGCCGAGCCCGTAAGGGCGGCCGTCGAGCCGGGCGGAGAAGCCGCCGGCCTCGCGGTGGATCAGCACGCCGGGGGCGTGGTCCCAGGGCATGAGCTTGCTGAACAGCAGGTAGTGGCAATGGCCACCGGCGGCGAGGCGGTATTCGTGGCCGGCGCAGCGGTAGACGAAGCTGGCGGCGACGCGGTCGAGCCGGTGGGCGACACGCGTTCGCAACGGTTCCGTGAGCGAGCGCCAGCTCGCGGCACCCGCCATGCGCGCGACCGGCACCGGCGCTGCGACGCGCAGGTCGCGAGCCGCGCCATCCGCCTCGATCCAGGCACCCTCGCCGCGGAGCGCATACGCGGTGTCACGGCCGACGGGATCGTGGATCGCGGCCGCGATGATCTCGCCCTTGACCGCGACCGCGGCCATGGAGGCAAAGAGCGGCAGGCCGTTGGCGAAATTCCAGGTGCCATCGAGCGGATCGACGGTGATGGCGACATCGGCGCCGGCCGCTTGGGAGAGCAGGGCGTGGTCGCGCTCGGCGGCCTCCTCCCCGAGGACAAAGGCACCGGGCAGCAGGCGGGCGATGCCTTCGGCGATGCGGCGCTCGGCCGCCTCGTCGGCTTCCGTCACCACGTCCATCGGACCGGACTTGGTGCGGATGTCCCCCGAGCCGAGGCGGCGGAAGCGCGGCATGATCTCGGCCGCGGCGGCGCTCTCGAGGATGGCGCCGAGCTCGAGCAGAGTCGCGCGGTTCATGGTTTCGTTGCCTGTTCGAAACGGGCCCGGTCGGCGGGGGCGAGGCGCACCGTGAGGTGCACGCCGCCCTCGTCGTCGTGGCGTTCCACCACCTCGCCGTGGCGGTAGAGCCAGGCAAGGCGCGCGCCGTCGTCTGCGGCGAGGGTATAGAGGGCGATCTCCATCCCTTCGGCGATGCGCGCGTCGATCGCGGCGGAGAGGACGTCGAGCCCCGCGCCGGTGAGCGCCGAGACCGCGATGGCGCCGTTGCGGGCGGGGACGTGCTCCGGACCGCCGAGCAGGTCGGCCTTGTTCAGCACCTCGATGGTGCGGCTGGGCCAGTCCTCATCGAGCATGCCGTCGGCGACCATGCCGGCGAGCACGTTGAGCACGTCGGCGCGCTGGGCGGCGCTGTCCGGGTGCGCGGCATCGCGTACGTGCAGGATGACGTCGGCGTTCGCCACTTCCTCGAGCGTGGCGCGGAAGGCGGCGACAAGCTCCGTGGGAAGTTCGCTGATGAAGCCCACCGTGTCGGAGAGGATCGCACGGCGGCCCGAGGGCAGGCGGATGCCGCGCATGGTGGGATCGAGCGTGGCGAAAAGCTGGTCGCGGGCGGTGACCTCCGCGCCGGTCATGGCGTTGAACAGCGTGGATTTGCCGGCGTTGGTGTAGCCGACGAGGGCGATGACGGGGAACGGCACACGGCTCCGGGCGCCGCGGTGCAGCGCGCGGGTTCGGCGGACCTGTTCCAGCTCGCGCTTGAGCCTGACGATGCGCTCGCCGATGAGGCGGCGGTCGGCCTCGATCTGGGTTTCGCCGGGACCGCCGAGGAAGCCGAAGCCGCCGCGCTGGCGCTCCAGGTGGGTCCAGGAACGAACCAGGCGGGAGCGCTGGTATTCGAGATGCGCGAGCTCGACCTGCAGCGTGCCTTCGCGCGTCACAGCGCGCTCGCCGAAGATGTCGAGGATCAGGCCGGTGCGGTCGATGACCTTGCAGTTCCAGGCGCGTTCCAGGTTGCGCTGCTGCACCGGCGAGAGCTGCGCGTCCACCACCACGACCTCCACCTGCTCGCGCGCAATGGCGTCGCGCTGTCCCGCCACCTGGCCCTCGCCGAGCAGGGTGGAGGGACGGCGCAGGCGCAACGGCAGGACGGCGGAATGGACGACCACGAGGCCGATGGCGCCGGCGAGCCCCACCGCCTCCGCCAGCCGCGCCTCGGCTGCGCGGGAGGCGTCGATGCCGCCCTCCGGCCCGCCGCGGGGCTTTTCCCACGGCAGGATGACGGCGGCGCGGGTGGGCCCGGCGGTGCCGGTCGGCTTGCCGCCGCGGTTGGAGTCGCCCTGGTCAGATATCGGCAGGAACCGACTCCCGCTGCGGTATGGTCAGCGTGGAGGAGGATTGCGGACGCTCGGCCGCGCCCTCCTTCGGCCCTTCGAAGAGCTGGATCGGCGCGCCCGGCATGACGGTGCTGATCGCGTGCTTGTAGACGAGCTGAGTGTGCCCGTCGCGGCGCAGCAGCATGGAGAAGTTGTCGAACCAGGTGATGATGCCCTGCAGCTTCACGCCGTTGACGAGGAACACCGTCACGGGGGTCTTGCTCTTGCGCACGTGGTTCAGGAACACGTCCTGCACGTTTTGCGATTTTTCGGTAGCCACGGCCGAGGTCCTTTTTGTTGCTACGGCTTACTGCCATTCGTGCGAGTTGACGGGCGAGCCCGCCGGCGTTTCCCGGCCCGCCCATGCGGCGGCCAAAACCGGTATCATGCAGTGCAACATAACACAGCCTGCCGCAAGGGTGCACATTATTCCTGGCTGGGTTGCCATTGCCGAAGGCGTTGCCTAGGAAATGGGCAAATCTGTGGTGACAGCACGGCGGCGCCTCGGCATCGGGGCGCGCGAGGTCGTGCCGAAGGGAGAAACGCGTGATCGCATCGACGCCGGACAGCAAGGTATTCCGTGACATCTTCTCGACCGCTTCGATGCGGTCGGTATTCTCCGACGAAGGACGCGTACAGGCCTATCTCGACATCGAGGCGGCACTGGCGCGCGTGCAGGGCCGGCTCGGAATCATTCCCGCGGAGGCCGCGGAGGCGATCCAGAAGCACTGCGACGCCCGAGACTACGACATGGAATTGCTCAAGGGGCAGACCGAGCGCATCGGCTACCCGGTGCTGCCGGTGGTGCAGCAGCTCGTGGCAAAGGTGCCGGGCGGGCTGGGCGAGTGGTGCCATTGGGGCGCGACGACGCAGGACATCACCGACACCGCGACCATCCTGCAGATCAGGAAGGGGCTCGATCTCGTCGAGGCGGAGCTGCAGGCGATAAGCGCAGCCCTTGCGCGGCACGCACGGGAGCATCGCGACACGGTGATGGCCGGGCGCAGCAACCTGCAGCAGGCGACGCCGATCACCTTCGGCTACAAATGCGCGGTGTTGCTTGCGGGGTTCCGGCGGCATCTGCAGCGGCTGGCCGAGCTGCGTCCGCGGGTGCTGGTGGGCGAGTTCGGCGGCGCGACCGGAACGCTGGCCTCCCTCGGCGAGGCTGGGTTCGCGGTTCAGGACGGGCTGATGGCGGAGCTCGGGCTCGGCGTGCCGGAGATCGCCTGGCACACGGTGCGCGACCGCATCGCCGAGGTCGGGTGCTTCCTCGGCCTCGTCACGGGGCTGTGCGGCAAGATCAGCATGGACGTGAAGCTGATGATGCAGACCGAGGTGGAGGAGGCGTTCGAGCCGTTCCATGCCGGGCGCGGCTCCTCTTCCACCATGCCGCAGAAGCGCAACCCGATCGCCTCGCTCTATATCCATTCGACCGCCTCGATCGTGCGGCAGAACGTGGCGTCCCTGCTCGACGCGATGATCGAGGATCACGAGCGCAGCACCGGGCCGTGGGAGATCGAGTGGATCGTGGTCCCGGAGATCTTCCTGCTGAGCGCGGGATGCCTGGCGCAGACGCGCGCGCTGGTGGAGGGGCTGACCGTGGATCCCGCACGGATGCGGGCCAATCTCGACCTCACCAAGGGGCTGATTGTTTCGGAGGCGGTGATGATGGGGCTCGGGCCGGCGCTGGGGCGGCAGCGGGCGCATGACCTCGTCTATGACATCTGCCGCGAGGTGGTGGCCGGCAGGGGCACGTTCCTCGATCTGCTGGCGGAGCATCCCGAGATCCGGCCGCACGTGGATCGCGCGGCGCTGGCCGCGATGCTGGACCCCGCGAACTACACCGGGCTCGCGGGGGCGATGGTCGACCGCGTGCTGGCGAGGGAGCCGTGAGCCTGGACGCGGAGCATCTGCGCGGCTGGATCGGGCGTCAGGAGACGGCGGAGGACCGCGTCGATCCCTGGCGCCTGGCGGCGATGTCCGCGACGCTCGACCGCGACGATCCCGCGCCGCGTGATGGCGACCCGTTGCCGCCGCTGTGGCACTGGATGTGTTTCCTGCCGCATGCGCGCCAGTCGGAACTCGGGCCCGACGGGCATGCGAGGCGCGGCGGGTTCCTGCCGCCGGTGGAGCTGCCGCGGCGCATGTGGGCGGGCGGGCGCCTGCGCTTCGTCCAGCCGCTGCGCGTCGGCGAGCGCGTGACGCGCCAATCCACCATCGCGGATGTTTCGGTGAAGGAAGGACGAGCGGGGACGCTGGTGTTCGTGCTGGTGCGGCACGCGATTTCGGGCGAGGACGGGCCGGCGATCGAGGAGGAGCACGACATCGTCTATCGCACCGCCCCCGCGCCCGGCGAGGCGTCGCCCCCTCCCCGCCCGGCGCGCGCGGATGCCGCCTGGTCGCGGACCGTCGTGCCGGACGACGTGCTGCTGTTCCGCTACTCGGCGCTGACCTTCAACGGGCATCGCATCCACTACGACCGGCGCTACGTGACCGGCGTGGAGGGTTATCCCGGCCTCATCGTGCACGGGCCCCTGATGGCGACGCTGCTGCTGGACCTGGTGCGGCGGAACTCGGCGCGG
This sequence comes from Pseudomonadota bacterium, assembly GCA_021785335.1. The sequence goes on along the minus strand of JAJYFW010000037.1, from coordinate 2,638 downwards.
CAGGTGGCGAGCTTCCGCTTCCGCGCGGTGACCCCGGTGTTCGATACGGCACCGTTCCATGTGCGCGGCGCGCCGGGCGGGGCAGGTGCCGAGCTGTGGATCGCGGGCGCCGATGGCGGGCTGAGGATGGAGGCTGACGCGGTGCTGCTGTAGGGCGCCGGCTTACACCCTCATCGGGCTACGCCCGCCCTTCAGCCTTCAGCTGGGCGGCGATCGTCAGGCGCGAGACGGTGAAGACGTGGGACTGCGCCATCGCCGTCTCGGTGCGGTCGCGCACGTCGGCGAGGAAGGCGGCGAAATAGGGCAGCGGGCGGCCCTCGCAGGCGATGTAGCGCGTGCCCTTTTTGTCGACGAGGAAGAGGTGGTCGGTGCCCGGCCTGCCCTCGACGTCGACGTATTTCCGCAGCTCGATCGTGCCCTCGGTGCCGAGCACCATGATGCGCCCGTCGCCCCAGGTGGGCAGACCGTCCGGGGTGAACCAGTCGACGCGGACATAGCCGCGCGGGCCCTCGCTGCCGAGCACGATTTCGCCGAAATCCTGGAAGCCCTCGTGCTCGGAACCGGGCCTGCTGCCGAAGCTTCCGATGCGGGCCAGTTCGACGCGCGGCTCCTTCACGCCGGTGAAGGCGATGAACTGGTCGATCTGGTGGGAGGCGATGTCGCCGAGGATGCCGCCGTAGCGCGCGCACTCCCAGAACCAGGCCGGGCGGATCGGCGCGTTGAGACGGTGCGGGCCGAGGCCGATGGTCTGCACGACGCGGCCGATGGCGCCCGCGCGGACGAGGGCGAGCGCCTCGTAGGTGGAGGGCGTGAGGAAGCGCTCGGTGAAGCAGGTGTGCCAGATGCGCTTCGTTTCGCGGACGCAATCCTCCAGCGCCTCAAGGTCGTCGAGCGTGGTGACGCCGGGCTTGTCGCTCATCACGTCCTTGCCGGCGCGCATCGCCGCGATGGCGAGTTGGGCGCGATCCGCGGGGACGGCGGCTGTGGCGACGAAGGCGACGGACTTGTCGCCCAGCAGCGCCGCGCGCGGCTTCGGCGCGATCTGCGGGAAGCGCTTGACGAAACCCTCGACGACGCCGGGGTCCGACGTCTCGGGACAGTAGCCGGCGCACTCCGCGCCCGCTTTGAGGAGGTTTTCCGTGAGGTCGTAGATATGGCGGTGATCGAGACCGATGGCGGCGAATTTCATGACACTCCCTTCAGGAGGATGGGGCCTCAGGAGATGTGGTCGACGCCGCCGAGCCAGGGGCGCAGCGCCGGGGGAATGCCGATGCTGCCGTCGGCGCGCTGGTGGTTCTCCATCACCGCGATCAGCGCGCGGCCGACCGCGACCCCGGAGCCGTTCAGCGTGTGGACATGCGCCACCTTGCCGTCCGTGCCGCGGAACCGCGCATTCATGCGCCTGGCCTGGAAGGCGCGCATGTTGGAGCAGGAGGAGATTTCCCGCCACGCGGCCTGGCCGGGCAGCCAGACCTCGAGGTCGTGCGTCCGCGCCGAGCCGAACCCGGTGTCGCCCGAGGAAAGGATGATGCGGCGCCAGGGGACTTCCAGCTTCTCCAGGATCGCCTCGGCGCACTGGGTCATGCGCTCGTGCTCGTCCGCGGAACGGTCCGGATGGGCTATGGAGACCAGCTCCACCTTGGTGAACTGGTGCTGGCGCAGCATGCCGCGGGTATCGCGCCCGGCCGAGCCCGCCTCGCTGCGGAAGCAGGGGGTGAGCGCCGTCACGCGGATGGGCAGCTTCGCCTCCGGCACGATCTCGCCGGCGACGAGGTTGGTGAGCGGCACCTCGGCCGTGGGGATCAGCCAGCGGCCGTCGGTGGTGCGGAACAGGTCCTCCGCGAACTTGGGCAGCTGCCCGGTGCCGTAGACGGTCGCGTCGTTGACCATCAGCGGCACGAAGACTTCTTCGTAGCCGTGCTGCTCGGTGTGGATGTCGAGCATGAACTGGCCCAGCGCGCGCTCCAGCCGGGCGAGGTTCCGGCGCAGAACGGTGAAGCGGGTGCCGGCGATCCTGGCGGCGGCGGCGAAGTCCATCTGGCCCATCGCCTCGCCGAGTTCGAAATGCTCGCGTGGCTTGAGGTTGGGCGCTCCGGGCTGGCGGCCGACCTTGAGCACCACGTTCGCGGTCTCGTCGGCACCGTCCGGCACCTCGAGGTCGAGGATGTTGGGCAGCGCCTCGAGGATGAGGTTCATCGCCGCCTCGGCCTCCGTTGCCTCCCGCTCGACCGCCTCGATCTGGCCGCGCAGGGCCGCGCCCTCCGCCTCCAGCGCGCTGCTGTCCTCCCTGGCTCGCTTTGCCTCGCCGATCCGTTTCGCGAGCGCGTTGCGGGCGGCCTGGAGGTCCTGCAGCTTGGTCTGCGCCGCGCGGCGGGCGGCGTCATGGGCGAGGATCGCGGCGGCAGGGGCCGGCGAGACGCCGCGCCGGCGCATCGCGGCGTCAAACGCCTCGGGTGCCTCGCGGATGGCGCGGATGTCGTGCATCGGTCCCGGTCCCTGGTTCCTGGTGACTAATCCGAGATCGCCGGAAGCCGGCCGTCAATCCTCGCTCTCGTCCGCTTCGTCGCGCTTCGGCTCGACCATGCGCGCGGCGATGATCGAGCTCTCATAAAGCAGGATCAGCGGCACGGCGAGGCCG
>JAJYFW010000548.1 GCA_021785335.1 Pseudomonadota bacterium | reverse complement strand
CGGCTGATGAACGCGGTGGTGGCCGCCGGCGTGCCGGCCGCCGAGATGGCGGCCGGATTCGATTCGGTCTGGCTCGATTTCACCAAGGGGCTGGGGGCGCCGCTGGGCGCGGTGCTGTGCGGCTCGGCCGCGTTCATCGACGCCGCCTGGCAGTGGAAGCAGCGGTTGGGCGGATCGTTGCGTCAGGCTGGAATCTGCGCAAGCGCCTGCTTGTATGCGCTCGATCATCATGTGGCCCGGCTGGCGGAGGATCACGAAAACGCCGCCGCGCTGGCGCGCGGACTGGCGCAGGTGCCGGGGCTGAAGGTGGAGACGCCAGAGACCAATCTGGTGTTCTTCGAGACCGAAGCGACCGGACTGAGCGCGGACGTTCTTGCCGCGCGGACCCGCGCCGAGGGCGTGCAGCTCTCCACCATGGGTCGCTTTCGCGTCCGCGCCTGCACGCATCTGGACGTGGACCGGGCCGGGATCGAGACAGCGATCGCGGTGATCCGCGCCGCCGCGCGGGGCTGAGGCGATGGGGGAGGACCCGGGCGTGCCGACCCGTCCTGCGCCCGCGAAGCCGCAGCCGCTCGAAGCGCGCCGCGCGCGCGAGGCCGAGGCGCTGCGCGCCAACCTGCTCAAGCGCAAGCAGCAGAAGCGCGGGCAGCAGGCGGGCGCGGCATCCGCCGCGGCACCCGCTGCCGGTCAGCCGGACGAGGGTTGAAGGCTAATCGCTCCGCTGAACCTGCGACAGGAACAGGCGCAACCGGTCGGTCCGGGCGTCGGCGAACAATTCTGCCGGCGGGCCGGTCTCGACGATCTCGCCCTGATCCATGAATACCACGCGATCGGCCACCTGGCGGGCGAAGCCCATCTCGTGCGTCACGCAGACCATGGTCATGCCCGACTGCGCGAGTTCGATCATCACGTCCAGCACTTCCTTGATCATCTCGGGATCGAGCGCGGAGGTCGGTTCGTCGAACAGCATGATCTTCGGGCGCATGCAGAGCGCGCGCGCGATCGCCACCCGCTGCTGCTGTCCTCCCGACAGATGCGACGGATATTTCCCCGCCTGCTCGGGGATCCGCACGCGCGCGAGCAGGCTCATCGCCAGCGCGTCGGCCTCCTCCCGCGGCATGCCGCGCACGCGGATCGGCGCCAGGGTGCAGTTCTCCAGCACGGTCAGGTGCGGGAACAGGTTGAAGGACTGGAACACCATGCCGACCTCGCGCCGGACCTGGGCCAGCGCGCGGGGGTTGTCGGAAAGCTCGGTGCCATCGACGACGATGCGGCCCTGCTCGTGCGTCTCCAGCCGGTTGATGCAGCGGATCATGGTCGATTTGCCCGACCCGGACGGACCACAGACCACCACCCGCTCGCCCTCCGCGACCGCGAGCGAGACGTCGCGCAGCACGTGGTGCGCGCCATACCACTTGTTTACCCGATCGAGGGTGATGATCGGGGACGCCCCCGCCTGTGCGTCGGCCATGACCGCCTTACTTCCAGCCGCGCGGTGCCGGGTCAAGCGGCGCCCGGCCCGGCGCCCGGCCCGGCGGCGTTTCCCGACGACCGCGCAAAACCGCTTGCCGCGGCGCCGCGACCTGCGGCAGCTTGCGCTTCAGCAAAAATCGATCTCAGGGGGAATGTGCAGCGATGAGGCACGCAGGGGCCGGCGGCATGCCGGTGCGAGCGGCGACGGCGTGTCTGTTGGTGTGGGCCGGTCTGACCCTGCCGGCCATGGCCCAACCAACTTGGGCCGCCGGGCCCGCGGCCCGGGCGTTGCGCGTCCGCGGCGAGTATCTCGTTCGCATCATGGATTGCACCGGCTGTCACACCTACGGCGCGATGGACGGGGCGCCGGACATGCGCCGTTTCCTGGGCGGATCGGACACCGGGTTCCAAATCCCCGGCCTCGGCGTGTTCTACCCGCCGAACCTGACCCCCGATGCCGCGACCGGCCTCGGGCGGTGGCGGCGGGCGGATATCGTCCGCGCGATCCGTACCGGCAAGCGCCCCGACGGGCGGGCGCTCGCGCCGGCGATGCCGTGGCGATCCTATGCGAACCTGACGGCGCACGACGCGCTGGCGGTCGCCACCTATCTGAAAAGCCTGAAGCCGGTCCGCTACCAGGTGCCGGGACCGATCCTGGACCCGCACCCGCCGACCCAGGCCTACCTGACGCGGGTCGTCCCCCCATCGCCCCCGATCGCGACGCCGGTACGCTAAGACACCCGCTACGCTAAGACACCCGCTACGCTAAGACACCCGCTACGCTAAGACAGCCGCTACGCTGAAACAGCGGGCACGAACGGCGAGGGAGAACGCGGGGCATGTCATCGGGCACGATCCATGCGGCGGAGGACGCGGCACCGCCGATCCGCCTCGGCAACCTGGGCTGGGTCGCCCTGGCGCTGGTGGCGATGGGCGCGATCATCGCCTCCGGCAGCCTGTGGGCGCTGACCTTCCTGCATGTCTTCTCCGGCCTGCTGTGGACCGGCATCGACCTGTTCATGGGCTTCGTGGTCGGGCCGGTGCTGCGCGGCGTGCCGCTCTCCGCCCGCCGCGCGGTGGTCTGCCGGC
>JAJYFW010000547.1 GCA_021785335.1 Pseudomonadota bacterium | reverse complement strand
CATCAGCCCGATGGCGCGCAGCGGAACAGGGGGCAGGATTGGCCGGTCCATGGCCCGGATGCTAAAGCGCCGCGCCCACACCGACCAGAGTTGGAACAGACGATGCCGACCGACGAATACCTGCACCAGGCGCGCGCGCGCGGATTCCTGAACCAGTGCACCGACGAGGAAGGCCTCGCGGCGGCCCTGCGCGCGGGCGTGGTCTCCGCTTACGTCGGCTTCGACTGCACCGCGGACAGCCTGCACGTGGGCAACCTCGTCGGCATCATGAACCTGCGCCTGCTGCAGCGCTGCGGCCACCGCCCGGTGCCGCTGATGGGCGGCGGCACGACCAAGATCGGCGACCCGTCCGGCAAGGACGAGAGCCGGCAGATGCTCACCGTCGAGAAGATCACGGAGAACATGGCCGGCATCCGCCGCTGCTTCGACCCGTTCCTCACCTTCGGCGACGGGCCGACGGACGCGTTCATGCCCAACAACGCGGACTGGCTGGACGAGCTCGGCTACATCGCGCTGCTGCGCGAGGTGGGGCCGCACTTCACCATCAACCGCATGCTGACCTTCGATTCGGTACGGCTGCGTCTCGAACGCGAGCACGCGCTGACCTTCCTCGAATTCAACTACATGATCCTGCAGAGCTACGATTTCCGCGAGCTGTACCGCCGCCACGGCGTGACGCTGCAGATGGGCGGCTCGGACCAGTGGGGCAACATCGTCTCCGGCGTGGACCTGGTGCGGCGCCTGGAGAGTGCGACGGTCTTCGGCCTCACCACGCCGCTCATCACCACCGCCTCCGGCGCCAAGATGGGCAAGTCCGTGAAGGGCGCGATCTGGCTGCGCGCGGACCGGCTGGCGCCGTTCGACTACTGGCAGTTCTGGCGCAACACCGAGGACGCGGATGTCGGGCGCTTCCTCAAGCTGTTCACCGACCTGCCGCTGGCCGAGATCGCGCGGCTCGCGGCGCTGGGCGGGGCGGAGATCAACGACGCCAAGGCGATCCTGGCGACCGAGGCGACGGCGCTGCTGCACGGGCGCGAGGCGGCGGAGGCGGCGCGCAACGCCGCCCGCGCGGTGTTCGAGGGCGTGGGCGAGGCGGCGCTGCCGGAGGTCGCGATCAGCGCCGCGGAGGCTGGCGAGGGCGTGCCGGTCTACCGCCTGTTCGTGCTCGCCGGGCTCGCGGCCTCCAACGGCGAGGCGAGGCGCCTGATCCGCGGCGGCGGCGCCAGGCTCGATGACGAGGCGATCGCCGACGAAACGACGGTGGTGGCGCGCGCCAGGCTGGAGGGGGGCGTGAAGCTCTCCGCCGGTCGCAAGCAGCACCGGATGGTGAAGGTCGGGGCGTAGGCGCGGGCCGCGCCCTACTTCGCCACCGCCCCCTGCTTCGCCACCGCCCCCTGCTTCGCCACCGCCCCCTGCTTCGCCACCGTCAGCGTCCAGGGCGGGCCGGGCTCGCAGAACAGCGGCACCGCGTTGGGCGTGCGCACGTTGACCTCGAGCCCCATCGCCGCGCGCACGCCGCGGAACAGCGCGCCGTGGGCGACGACGAGCACCGGCGCCGGCCGCGCCAGCGCGCGGTTGAGGGCGGCGATGGCGCGGGCGCGCAGGCCGGCGAAGGTCTCCGCCCCCTCCGGCGTGTAGTCGCCCGCGATCCAGGTGTCGTACCAGGTGCCCATCGGCCGGCCCTCCTGCTCGCCGAAGCAGACCTCGCGCAGGTCGGCGTCGGTCTCGACCGGCAGGCCGAGCGCCTCGGCCACGACGCGCGCGGTGGTGGCGGCGCGGTCGAGCGGGGAGGCGACGATGGTGGCGATGCCGCGGTTGCGCAGCATCGCCGCCGCCGCCTGCGCCTGCGCGAGGCCGGTGGCGTTGAGCGGGATGTCCGTGTTGCCCTGCGAGAGGCCCTGCGCGTTCCAGTCCGTCTCGCCGTGGCGGAGGAACCAGAACGATCGCGCAACGATGCTCACGGCGCGGGGCGCTACTTCACGAGCCCCTCGCGCTGCATCACCCGCGCGACGGTGGGGCGCGTCTTCATGCGCGCGAAATGGGCGGCGACGTTGGACGGCAGCGTCATGCCCAGGCGCTCGGCGGCCCAGAACTCGACGAAGAACAGCGCGGCATCGGCGATGGAGAAGCCGCCCAGCAGGTAGTCCCTGCCGGCGAGCGACCTGTCGAGGTTCTGCATCCCCGCCGCGATGATCTCCCGCCCGCGCGCGGAAACCGCCTCGGCGTCGGCCTCGCTGGGCGCGAAACGGGCGGGGCGGAACACGCGCGAGAAGCCCTGCATGTGGATCGTGGCGGTGGCGTATTCCATCGCCTCCAGCGCGCGGGCCTGGCTCTCGGCGTCGTCCGGCAGCAGCCCGGCCCGCGGGTTGGCGCGCGCGAGCCAGAAGGCGATGGCCGGGAACTCGGTCAGCAGCGAACCGTCGTCGCGCACCAGCGCCGGCACCTTGCTCTTGGGGTTCACCGCGACGAACGCCGGCTTGAACTGGTCGCCCTCGCGCAGGCTGATCGCCACCGCCTCGTAGGGCTTGCCGATCTCCTCGAGCAGGATGTGGATGCCCATCGAG
>JAJYFW010000546.1 GCA_021785335.1 Pseudomonadota bacterium | reverse complement strand
CGCGCGGCCTGGGCGGCGGGGCCGAAGCTGCCGTCCATCGCCAGCGGCAGGCCGACCACCAGGCCGCCGACGCCTTCTTTGCGCGCGATCGCCGCGATGTCCGCGGCGTTGGCGCGCAGCTTGCCGCGCTTGAGGCTGCCGTAGGGGCTGGCGAGGGTCCGGCGCACGTCCGACAGCGCGAGGCCGATCGTCTTGCGGCCGGGGTCGATGCCGAGCAGGCGGTCCTCGCGGCCGAGGCGGGCGGTGAGCTCGGTCAGGTTGAACAGGGGCATGGGCGCCGTTATGGTCCGCCGCCGTTCCCGACAAAAGGACTTGCCCGCCATGTCGCTCGATCCCGCGACGGTCCGTCGCATTGCCGCGCTCGCCCGCATCCGGGTGACGGAGGACGAAGTGCCGCGGCTGCAAGCCGAGATGAACGCGATCCTGGGCTGGATCGAGCAACTGAACGAGGTGAACGTGGACGGGATCGAACCGCTGGCCGGCGCCGCGCTGCGCGCCCTGCCGATGCGGGAAGACGTGGTGACCGACGGCGGCTATCCCGAACAGGTGCTGGCCAACGCGCCGGAGCGGATCGGCGATTTCTATGCCGTGCCGAAGGTGGTGGAATGATGCTGACCGACCTGACGATCGCCGCCGCCGCCGACGGGCTGCGGCGGGGCGATTTCACCGCGCGGGCGCTGACCGAGGCGCATCTGGCGGCGATTTCCGCGCAGAACCCGCGGCTGAACGCGTTCATCACCGTGACGGGCGAGGCCGCGCTGGCGCAGGCGGACGCGGCCGACGCGGCGCTGGCGCGCGGGGAGGCGCGGGCGCTGACGGGGATTCCGCTGGCGATCAAGGACCTGTTCTGCACCGCCGGCGTGCGCACCACGGCGGGGAGCCGGATCCTGTCCCCGTTCGTGCCGCCGTACGAGAGCACCGTGACCGCGAACCTGCTGCGCGACGGGGCGGTGTTCCTGGGCAAGGCGAATCTGGACGAGTTCGCGATGGGCTCGTCCAACATGACCTCGGCCTTCGGGCCGGTGGCGAATCCTTGGACGCGGCGGCAGGACCCTTCCGCGGTGCTGGTGCCGGGCGGGTCTTCCGGCGGGTCGGCCGCGGCGGTGGCGGCGCGGCTGGCGATGGGGGCGACGGGGACGGATACTGGCGGGTCGATCCGTCAGCCTTCTTCGTTCTGCGGGATCGTCGGGATCAAGCCGACCTATGGGCGGTGTTCGCGCTGGGGGGTGGTGGCGTTCGCCTCCTCGCTGGATCATCCGGGGCCGTTCGCGCGGACGGTGGAGGATTGCGCGATCCTGCTCGGGTCGATGGCGGGGCATGATCCGAAGGATTCCACCTCGGCCGACGTTGCGGTGCCGGATTTCCGGGCGGCCTGCGCGCGGGGGGTGAAGGGGCTGCGGATCGGCGTGCCGCGCGAATACCGCGCCGAGGGGATGGCCGGGGAGATCGACGCGCTGTGGCAGCAGGGCATCGCCTGGCTGCGCGAGGCGGGGGCCGAGGTGGTCGATGTGTCGCTGCCGCACACGAAATACGGGCTGGCGACCTATTACATCGTGGCGCCGGCGGAGGCGTCTTCCAACCTGGCGCGCTACGACGGGGTGCGGTTCGGGCTGCGGGCGTCCGGCGGGGAGGATCTGCGGGATCTGTATGAGCGCACCCGCGCCGAGGGGTTCGGGGCGGAGGTGCGGCGGCGCATCCTGATCGGGACCTATGTGCTGTCGGCCGGTTATTACGACGCATACTACCTGCGGGCGCAGAAGGTGCGGGCGCTGATCCTGCGCGATTTCACCGAGGTGTTCCGCACGGTGGATGCGCTGCTGACGCCGACCGCCCCGTCCGCCGCGTTCGCGCAGGGGGAGAAGATGGACGATCCGGTGACGATGTATCTGAACGACGTGTTCACCGTGCCGGCGAATCTCGCGGGGGTGCCGGCGATCAGCGTGCCGGCGGGGCTCGATGCGAACGGGCTGCCGCTGGGGTTGCAGGTGATCGGGCGGGCCTTCGACGAGGAGACGGTGTTCGCGGTGGGCGGAGTGCTGGAGCGGGCGGCCGGGTTCGGGGGGCTGCGCGCGACGGCGGGCTGAGGGTCCGGGGCGGCTGGGAGCGGGGGCGCGATCCGGCCGGTGGCACGGCATCCCGCGCGCGGACGGCCCGGCGGGCGGGCGTTTGGTATGATATCGTAACAATATGGACGTGCCTATTCCCGCCCGGCGATCAGGTTCCCGGAATCGGCTTGCCCATGCGGAGCAGGAACAGCAGATCGCCCCGCCGCGGCACGCGCCAGCGGCGGGGGCGGGGTTTGCGCGGCGCCCGCGGCGGGGGCGGCGGCAGGATGCCGGGGGGAAATTCCACCGACAGCATCCGGCAGAGCGGGCGGAGCAGCGCGACCAGCCGGGGCGAGGCGGCGAGCAGCGCCTGCATCTCCGGATCGTACAGCATGTATTGCAGATGCGAGCCGGCGCCGTTGATGTTGAGGCTCAGGCCGGTCAGCCAGGCGCGGCGGCTGGGCACGCGCACGGCGTGCGAGAGCGGGGGCGCGCGACGGCGGGCGGCGGGCCTGGGGGGGC
>JAJYFW010000545.1 GCA_021785335.1 Pseudomonadota bacterium | reverse complement strand
ACTTCGGAACGCCCTTCTGGCGGCCACCATGATTGCGGCGCCGATGGTCGCGCATGCGGAGCAGCCGATTTCCGGCCTTTATGTCGGGCTCGGCGCCGGCATCAACTTCAAGCAGGATCTCGACGTCAAGAGCGGCGGCAACCTGCAGTCCGAGCTCGGCCCGGCATTCGTCGGCAGCCTCGGCTGGGGCTTCGGCAACGGCTTCCGCGCCGAGATCGAGGGGAACTACTACAACAACAAGTTCAACAAGGTCGGCGGCTCGGCCGCCTACACCTCGGCCGGCGGGCATGAGCAGCTGTTCGGCGTGATGCTGAACGGCTACTACGATTTCAACGATCTGATGCCGATGATCACCCCGTATGTGGGCGTCGGCATCGGCTATGAGGAAGCCAACGAGCAGGGCCTGAAGGCCTACGGGCCGGGCGGCAGCTTCATGGCCTCCGACCAGACCGAGGGATCCTTCGCCGCGCAGGGCATTCTCGGCGCGTCGATGCCGCTGACCGCGGTCCCCGGCCTCGATCTGACCGCGGAATACCGCTTCATGGCGCTGATCGGCGACCGCAGCTACAGCGGCATCACCGGCGCCGGCGCGCCGGCCTCCATCAAGCTCGGCAACGACTACAACCACACCTTCCTGATCGGCGTGCGCTACGCTTTCGGCGCTCCCCCGGCTCCGGCCGCGGCGCCTGCCCCGGCCGCGGCGCCGATGGCCGCCCCGGCTCCGGCGCCCGCGCGCTCCTACCTCGTGTTCTTCGACTGGGATAAGGCCACGCTGACCGCGCGTGCCCGCCAGATCATCCACGAGGCGGCGGTGGGTTCGACCCATGTCCAGTACACGCAGATCGCGGTGAACGGCTACACCGACACCTCCGGTTCGGCGAAATACAACATGGGCCTGTCGATCCGCCGCGCCGACGCGGTGGCCGCGGAACTGGTGCGCGACGGGGTGCCGAAGAACGCGATCTCGATCCACGGCTTCGGCGAGACGCACCTGCTGGTGCCGACTGGCCCGAACGTGCGCGAGCCGCAGAACCGGCGCGTGGAAATCATCATCCACTGATTTCCGGCCACGCGTGAAGACGGCAGCGGGGCGCCCTCGGGCGCCCCGTTTTCGTTTCTCCGCCCGTTGCTCCCCGCTCCGTGCAAGACTGCCGGCTTGCCAGCCGGCGCGGCTCCGCCTTTAACCGCGAGGCTGTCGCCACCGTCCCGGCCTGTCGCCGGGCCTGCAAGACCGAAGGAGATTGACGCATGCGCGATCCCAGCGCCCGGCTGGCCCAGGTTCTGTCGGCAGCGGTCCTGATCGTGGCGGCCCTGCTGTTCGCCCCGGTCGCGGCGCGCGCCCAGCCGATCCAGGGGCTGTATGTCGCCGGCGCCGGCGGGTTCGAACTGCCGCAGAACACCTCCGCCGCGCTGCCCGCCCCCGGATTCGGCACCGGCCGCCTGCGGCTGCAACGCAACGGCGGCTTCGCCCTGCTCGGCAGCGTCGGCTACGCAACCGGCGGCGGCTGGCGGTTCGAGGTGCAGGGCGACTTCGACCGCACCGGGATCGACCAGCTTGCCCGCTCGCCGGTCGTCACCGGCGCCAGCGGCCATGCCGAGACCTACGGCGTGATGGTCAACGCGCTGTACGATCTCGATATCCGCAACCGCTACGTGTTCCCCTATCTCGGCCTCGGCGCCGGCTATCTGTGGGAGCGGATGCAGGGCGTCGGTTTCGTCGCGCCCGGCGGCGCCACCGCCTATCGCACCGACGCGCAGGACGGGCGATTCGCCTGGCAGGCGATGCTCGGCGCGGCGTTCCCGGTCCCGGGCATGCCGGGCCTGTCGCTGACCGCCGAATACCGCTTCCGCGACATCACCGCCGGGGCGACGTTCGCCGGCACCGGCCCTGGCGGGGTGCCGGGCGGCACGCTGAAACTCGGCCCGCAGTTCGACCACCAGTTCCTGATCGGCGTGCGCTACGCGTTCGACGTCGCGCCGCCCCCCGCGCCGGTGGCGGCGGCGGAACCTGTCGCCCCCGCGGCGGCGGCACCCGCGCCGGCGCCGGCCCGGTCGTTCCTGGTGTTCTTCGACTGGGACAAGGCCACGCTCACCGCGCGCGCCCGGCAGATCGTCCATCAGGCCGCCGCGGCTTCCACCCACGGCACGACGCGGATCGCGGTGAACGGCTACACCGACCGCTCCGGCACCGCGCAGTACAACCAGGCGCTGTCGGTCCGCCGGGCGGACGCGGTGGCGGCGGAACTCGTGCGCGACGGCGTGCCGAAGGCGGCCATCTCGATCCACGGCTTCGGCCAGACGCACCCGCTGGTCCCCACCGGTCCCGGCGTGCGCGAGCCGCAGAACCGCCGGGTGGAGATCATCCTGGGCTGAGGCTCCGGCTACCGCGGCGCCGTGCCGTCCGTGATGCGCCCGGCGTGCTGGGCGGCCGGCACATAGGGCTGCCCTGGGGGGATCGCGCGGTCCACCCCGAACCACCAGAGCCCGGCCAGCAGCAGCATCAGGCCCAGCAGCGTGCTGGCGAGCACCGCGGCGAACGGCACGCCGCGCCGGGCCGCCAGCCGCAG
>JAJYFW010000544.1 GCA_021785335.1 Pseudomonadota bacterium | reverse complement strand
CGCGCGTCGCCGGCTGGATCCACACGGCGGCGAGGCCGAAGGCGGGCTCCGTCGTCGCCTCGCCCGGCAGGTCCACCGCCCCGCCCTTCGGGTGCATGGCGAGAAGTTGTGTCGGCCGCAGAACGGAGTGCGCCGCCTCGATCTCCTTGATGCGCACGACGTAGGTGTCCGCCGGCAGCTCCATGTTGTCCTGGATGCGCACCGGCGGCAGCACGTAGCCGAGTTCCTGCGCGATGCTCCGCCGCAATCCCTTGATCTGCTCCGTGAGGCGCGGCGACTCCCCGCCCGCGAGTGCCAGCAGCCCGTAGCCGAGTTCGAGGCGAATGCTGTCCATCCGCAACGTCTCGCTGATCGGCGGCTCGGCGGGCGCGGCAGGCGCGGGGGCCAGCGCCACGGCATCGGCGGGGTGGCGGCTTCGGTACCAGGCGGCGGCGCCGGCCAGCCCCGCGAGCGTCAGGAAGGGAAACGCCGGCAGTCCCGGCAGGGCCGCCAGCACGCCCGCCGCACTCGCGGCCATGGCGAGCGGGCGCGGGCTGCCGCCAAGCTGCTCGGCCAGCGCCTTGTCCGCGGTGCCCTCCGTCGTGCCCTTCGTCACCACGATGCCGGCGGCGGTGGAGACGAGCAGCGCGGGGATCTGGCTCACCAGCCCGTCGCCCACGGTGAGCGTGGTGTAGGTGCGCGCGGCATCGGCGAAGGACATGCCGTGCTGCAGCAGCCCGATGGCGAGCCCGCCGAAGACGTTGACCGAGGTGATCACCAGCGCCGCGATGGCGTCCCCGCGCACGAACTTCGCGGCACCGTCCATCGCGCCGTAGAAGCCGCTCTCCGCCTCCAGCTCCCTGCGGCGGCGGCGGGCGGTCTTCTCGTCGATGGTGCCGGCGGAGAGGTCGGCGTCGATCGCCATCTGCTTGCCCGGCATCGCATCGAGGCTGAACCGCGCCGCCACCTCCGCGATGCGCCCGGAGCCCTTGGTGATGACGATGAAGTTCACGACAAGGAGGATGACGAAGATGATGACGCCGATGATGACGTCCCCGCCCATCAGGAAGCCGCCGAACGCGGCGACCACGTAGCCCGCCGCGTCCCGCCCCTGGTTGCCGTGCGCGAGGATGAGGCGCGTCGTCGCGACGTCGAGCGAGAGGCGCATGAGCGTCGTCAGCAGCAGCAGCGTGGGGAAGGCGGAGAAATCCAGCGGGCGGACGAGAAACACCGCGACCATCAGCACCAGGATCGCGCTGGTGATGGAGAGCGAGAGGCCGAGGTCCAGCACGAAGGGCGGCAGCGGCAGCACCAGCACGCTGAGCAGCGCGACGATGCCGACCGCGAGCCACGCGTCCTGCCCCGCGCGCAGCCCCGCCAGCCGCGGCCCGAGCAGTTCCGAGAACGGAACGGAGAGCGCCGCCACCGCTCAGGCGACCCCGCTCGCCGGCGGCGGCACGGCGAGGCCCTGGCGCGTGTAGTCGCGCAGCTTGTTGCGCAGCGCGCGGATGGAGATGCCGAGCATGGAGGCGGCGTGCGTGCGGTTGCCCTCCGTGCGGTGCAGCGTCTCCAGGATGAGGTCGCGCTCCACGTCGTCCATCCGCCGCCCCACCAGCGCGCCGAGCCCGGATGGTTGCGCCTCAGCAACGGGTGCGGCGCCGCGTTCCGCCGGGCGCGGCGGGCCGAGCTCGATGTCCTCCGCCTCGATCGCGCCGCCGGCGGCGAGCAGCACCGCGCGGTGGATGATGTTCTCCAGCTCCCGCACGTTGCCGCGCCAGGCGTGGCGGGCGAGGCGTTCGGCGGCGGCCGGGGCCAGCGCGCGTTCCGCCATGCCGTTCAGCGCGGCGTAGCGGCGGGCGAAGTGGGCGGCGAGCGGCGGGATGTCGAGCGGGCGCTCGCGCAGCGGCGGAATGCGCAACGAAATCACGTCGAGGCGGAACAGCAGGTCCTCGCGGAACCGCCCCGCCGCCGCCTCGGCGCGCAGGTCGCGGTTGGTGGCTGCGAGCACGCGCACATCCACGCGCACCGGCGCCTCGCCGCCGACGCGGTCGATCTCGCGCTGCTGCAACGCGCGCAGCAGCTTCGCCTGCAGCCGGATGTCGAGTTCCGCGATCTCGTCGAGCAGCAGCGTGCCGCCGTCCGCCGCCTCGAACTTGCCGATCCGCCGGGCCAGCGCGCCGGAAAACGCGCCCTTCTCGTGGCCGAACAGCTCGCTCTCCAGCAGCGCCTCGGGGATCGCGGCGCAGTTGAGGGCCACCAGCCGCGCGGCGGCGCGGCGGGAGTGGCGGTGGATGTGGTGCGCCAGGATTTCCTTGCCGGTGCCGGACTCGCCGGTGATCAGCACCGTCGCGTCGCTCGCCGCCACCTGCTCGGCGCGCGCGAGGCAGGCGAGCATCGCGGGGTCGCGCGCGATGGGGGCCGTGGCATCGCCGCTCGCCTCCGCCAGCAGGGCCGCGATGAGGTCGGGGTCCGGCGGCAGCGGCAGGAACTCGCGCGCCCCGGCCCGCACCGCGGCCACCGCCTCGTCCGCGCGCGCGGCGACGGCGCAGGCCACGACGGGCACGCCGATGCGCTCCGCCCGCAGCGCCGCGA
>JAJYFW010000543.1 GCA_021785335.1 Pseudomonadota bacterium | reverse complement strand
CATGCCAGCGTGATGGGCACGCTGGGGCCCTCCGGCTCGGAGGCGCAGGTCGGCAGCAGCGGCATCTACCGCGGCGCGCGCGGGCTCGATCCGCACCTGGTCGCGCGCATCCGGCGCATGTTCGGCTTCGACAAGCCGCCGCTGCAGCGCTTCGTGCTGATGGTGAAGGGCTACCTCACCTTCAATCTGGGCAAGAGCTTCTTTCGCGACAAATCGGTTCTGCAACTTATCGAGGAACGGCTTCCGGTCTCGATCTCGCTCGGTCTGTGGTCGACGCTGATCATCTATGCCGTTTCGATTCCGCTCGGCATCGCCAAGGCGGTGCGCGACGGCAGCCGGTTCGATGTGGTCTCGTCCGCCGCCATCCTGGTCGGCTACGCGGTTCCGGGCTTCCTGTTCGCGATCCTGCTGGTGGTGCTGTTCGCCGGCGGCAGCTTCCTCGAGATATTCCCGCTGCGGGGGTTGGCGAGCGAGGGCGCCTCGCACTGGAGCTTCGGCGCGCGCGTGCTCGACTATCTCTGGCACATGGTGCTGCCGACGACCGCGATCGTGGTCGGCGGCTTCGCCACACTCACGCTGCTGACCAAGAACTGCTTCCTCGAGGAGATCCGCAAGCAGTACGTGATGACCGCGCGCGCCAAGGGCGCGGCCCCGCGGCGCGTGCTCTACGGCCACGTCTTCCGCAATGCGATGCTGCTGATCGTGGCCGGCTTTCCCTCCGCCTTCATCGGCATCCTGTTCACCTCGCAGCTGCTGATCGAGATTGTCTTCTCGCTCAACGGTCTCGGCCTGCTGGGCTACGAGGCGGCGCTGCAGCGCGACTATCCCGTTATGTTCGGCACGCTCTGGGTCTACACGCTGGTCAGCCTGGCGATGCAGATCGTGGGCGACCTGCTCTATACCGTCGTCGATCCGCGCATCGATTTCGAGGCGCGCTCATGAGGCGCACCGCCACGCCGCGCCCGGCATGACGCTCTCGCCCATCACCCGCCGCCGCCTCGCCCTGTTCCGCGCCAACCGCCGCGGCTACTGGTCGCTGATCATTTTCTCCACGCTGTTCGTCCTGAGCCTGTTCGCCGAGTTCATCGCCAACGACCGGCCGCTGCTCATCGACTATCGCGGCCAGCTGATCTGCCCGATTCTGCATGGCGTGAGCGAGGACCGCTTCGGCTCGCAGTTCCTGCCCACCGAGGCGGATTTCACCGATCCCTCCGTGGTCGCGGCGATCAAGGCGCATGGCTGGATCATCTGGCCGCTGATCCCCTACAGCTACGACACGATCGTCAAGAACCTGCCCTCGCCCGCGCCCTCGCCGCCCACCTGGCGCAACCCACTCGGCACGGACGACCAGGCGCGCGACGTTCTGGCGCGCGTGATCTACGGCTTTCGCATCTCCGTCCTGTTCGGCTTCGCGCTGACCATCGTCTCCTCGATCGTCGGCATCGCCGCCGGCGCCATCCAGGGTTATCGCGGCGGGCTCACGGACCTGCTGTTCCAGCGCTTCATCGAGATCTGGTCCGGCATGCCGCAGCTCTACCTGCTGATCATCCTCGGCTCGATCATCGCGCCCGGCTTCTGGACGCTGCTGGTCTTCCTCATGCTGTTCCAGTGGATGAGCCTGACCGGCGTGGTGCGCGCGGAGTTCCTGCGCGGGCGCAACCTCGAATATGTGCGCGCGGCGAAGGCGCTCGGCGTCAGCGACATCGCGGTGATGTGGCGCCACATCCTGCCCAACGCGATGGTCGCGACCCTGACCTTCCTGCCGTTCAACCTCTCGGGCTCGGTGACGCTGCTGGCGAGCCTCGACTTCCTCGGCTTCGGCATGCCGCCTGGCTCGCCCTCGCTCGGCGAACTGGTGGCGCAGGGCAAGAACAACCTGCAGGCGCCCTGGCTCGGCATCACCGCCTTCGTCGTGCTCGGCACCACGCTCGCCCTGCTGATCTTCATCGGCGAGGCGGTGCGCGACGCCTTCGACCCCAGGAAGACGCTGTCGTGATGCTGCTCGCGGTCGAGCGCCTCGGCGTCGCGTTCGGGCCGAGGCAGGTGGTGCGCGATGTCTCCTTCACGCTCGATCGCGGCGAGACGCTCGCGATCGTGGGTGAGAGCGGTTCCGGCAAGTCGCTGACGGCGCTGTCGCTGCTCGGGCTGCTGCCGCATGGCGCGGTGCCGAGCGGCAGGGTGCGCCTCGACGGCATCGAGACGATCGGTGCGCCGGAGCGGGCGCTGCGCCCGCTGCGCGGCGGGGTCGCGGGCATGATCTTCCAGGAGCCGATGACCAGCCTCAACCCGCTCACGCGCATCGGCAAGCAGATCGCCGAGGCAATGCGGCTGCACCGGCCGATCTCCATGGCGGCGGCGCGCGAGCGCGCGGCCGCGCTGCTCAAGGAGGTGGGCTTCCACGACGGCGAGGGGCGGCTCGATGCGTATCCGCACCAGCTTTCCGGCGGCCAGCGCCAGCGCGTGATGATCGCGATGGCGCTCGCCAACGACCCGGCCCTGCTGATCGCGGACGAACCGACCACGGCGCTCGATGTCTCGGTGCAGGCGCAGATCCTCTCGCTGCTCGCGGCCGAG
>JAJYFW010000542.1 GCA_021785335.1 Pseudomonadota bacterium | reverse complement strand
CGATCTCCTCCATGCCCCGGCTGTCCGGCATCCTGCGCGGCGATGCGGTGCGGCTGGCGATCTTCGCGCGCTCATCCGGCAAGCCGGTCCTGCTCGGCGAGGGTGGGCGTCTCGGCGGCTACCGCATCGTGCGGATCGGCCGGCGCGCGGTGCTGCTGGAGGGCCCGCGCGGCCGGCTCCGCCTCGTGCCGCGCTTCGCCCACGAGACCGGCGCGGCACCGCCCGCCACCATGCCGAAGCCGGCCGCCGAAGCCGGCATCCTTGTCCATCCCGGCCCCCGATAAATCCCAGGAGATCGAGCGAAACCATGCGCGCCCGTGTCCATGCCGGCGTCCTCGCGGCAGCCGCCCTGCTCGCCGGGTGCACCCCACGCCCGCTGCCGCCCAGCGCCACCCGCCTGCTCGCCCCCGCACCCGCCGCGACATCGGCCCCCCCCACCGCCACCATTCCGGGCCGCGCCGACGCCGTGATCGCCACCCCACCCGTCACCGGCGCGATCACCGCGAGCCCCGGCCACGCGCCGCCCGCAAGCGCCCCCGGTGCGCCGCTACCCGCCGGCAGCGGCGATGTCTCGCTCGACTTCGCCGATACCGACATCCGCGCCGTCGTCGCCCAGATCCTCGGCAACATGCTGCACGTCACCTACACGATCGACCCGGCGGTGCAGGGCAAGGCGACGCTGCGCACCGCGCACGACATCCCCGCCTCCGCCCTGATCCCGACGCTGCAAACCCTGCTCGCGCAGAACCACGCCGCCCTCATCCGCAGCAACGGGCTCTACCAGGTCGTCCCGGCCGACAAGGCGGCCGCCGCCCTCGCCACCGCGCCGGGGCTCGACGGATCAAGCGTCGTCACCCTCACCCATGTCAGCGCGGCGCATCTCGCCGCCGTGCTGCAACCCTATGTCGGCAAGGGCGGAAAGGTGATCGCCGAGCCGGACCGCAACGCCCTCATCGTCGAAGGCGATCCGCAGGTCCGCGCCACCCTGCTCGCGCTGATCCGCGCCTTCGACGTCGATGCCCTCGCCGGCCAGTCCTACGCGCTCTACCCCGCCACCGGCGCCAACGCGCGCGATTTCGCCACCGCCCTGACCCAGGCGCTGCACGCCGGCAAGGCGGGCGGCGTGGTCAAGGTGGTCCCGCTGGTGCGCATCGGCGCCGTTCTGGTGATCGCCCCCTCCGGCGCCGCCATCCGCGCGGCGGACCGGGTCTACCGCACCCTCGCCCGGCAGGAAGCGGCGACGCACCGGGCCTGGCACGTCTATTACCTGCGCAACAGCCGCGCCGGGGACGTCGCCGAGGTGTTGCAGGAAGCCTTCACCCCCAACGACGTGACGGCCCAGCCCTCGGCGTCGGACACCACGGGCAACACCGCCCCCGGCGTCTCGGCGCAGACGCTGATGGGATCGGGCGGGTTGGTGGGCAACGCGGCCGGCACCTCCGGCACCGGCACCACCGCCGGGCTCGGCGCCGCCCCCGGCACCAGCAGCGGCACCGCCTCCGGTCTCGGCGCAGGCCTCGCATCCCCCGCCGCCTCGCCCGCCGCATCACCCCCATCGTCTCACGCGGCCGCGAGCAACCCGCTCCTCGGTCCGCTCGGCGGCAGCGCCGGCGGCGGCGGCGATTCAAGCGGCCTCAGGATCATCGCCGATCCCCGCCAGAACGCGATCCTGGTGCGGGCGGACGCCTCGGAAAACGCCTCGGTCGAGGCGATGCTCCGCAAGCTCGACATCGAGCCGCTGGAAGTCGAGATCGACGCGACGATCGCCGAGGTCGATCTCAACGGCGCGCTGAAATACGGCACCCAGTTCTTCTTCAAGTCCGGCGGCATCAACGCGGTGCTCAGCACCGGCACCACCGCGGCGCTGAACCAGAGCTTCCCCGGCTTCGTCCTCGCCGGCCATGGCAGCGACGGCGCGCCGCTCGCGATCTCCGCCCTGCAATCGGTCACCCAGGTGCAGGTGCTCTCCTCGCCGCAGCTCCTCGTGCAGAACGGCCGCACCGCGAACCTGCTGGTCGGCAATCTCGTGCCCTATCTCTCGCAGACCTCGCAGAGCACGCTGACCACCGGCGCGCCGATCATCAACTCGGTGAACTACCAGGAAACCGGCGTGATCCTGCAGATCACCCCCCATATCTCCAGCGACGGGCTGGTGGCGCTCACGGTCTCGCAACAGGTGAGCAACGTCGCCCCTTCGGTCACCACCCAGGGGCTGAACTCGCCGACCTTCTCCGAACGCGCCGTCTCCTCCAGCGTCGTCGTGCATGACGGGCAGACGATCGGCCTCGCCGGGCTGATCACCGACAATGTCCAGCGCGGCAATTCCGGCCTGCCCTTCCTCAAGGACGTGCCGCTGCTCGGCCCGCTCTTCGGCACGCAGGACAACAGCCGCGCGCGGCAGGAGCTGCTGGTGCTGATCACCCCGCACGTCGTCCACGACGCGACCGACGCTGCGGCGCTGACAAGCGACCTCGAACAGGCGCTGCCCAACGCCGCCAACGTGCCCGCCGAACTCAACGGCCTGCCGATGGACGGATCGGCCGATCCGCAAGCGGCGCTGCGCCGGCGTCTCGGG
>JAJYFW010000036.1 GCA_021785335.1 Pseudomonadota bacterium | reverse complement strand
GATATCGTTCACGCCCTTGGCGATCGACTCGTAGGTCTCGTCCTCGTTGCCGTGCCGTCCCTGGTATTTGCTGAGCAGGTAGTTGCAGCAGATTTCGCCGCCCTTGATAGTCTGCACCGGGATCGCCTGCGCCGCCGCGCGCTGGAAGCTGCCGAGCCCCGGGTCGATCAGCGAAGAGGAATGCGGCGAGTAGAACCGCAGCGTCACTCCCTGTGGCACCGTGAAGCCGCTGTTCTCGAACATGTAGCCGCCATGGGCGGAAACGATGCAGTCGACGGAGTTGCTCCTCGACTTGAACACATAGAGATAGCGGCCCAACGCCGTGGCGCCTGTCGGCGTGCTCATCCCGGTTCGTCTCCCTGTTTGCGCGTGATCGTGGGAGGCTGGCGGAGAAGCGTGAGGGCGCAAGCCATCCGCGCCGCGCTGCCGTCACTATTCGTCGATCTGCCGGGTCCCGCGCCGGTGAGGGGCGCGTTTGCCCCTAATTCGTGCGCCCGGGCCTTGCCTCGGGCGCGGCGGGTCCATACATCCCCGGCACAACATTCCGATCCAAAGGGGTTCGGGCGGTGCTTCGGGCCGCCGGCAACCCGCTGCTGAAGGAGCATATGGATGAGCAAGGTCATCGGCATCGACCTCGGCACGACGAATTCGTGCGTCGCGATCATGGACGGCAAGGACGTCCGGGTCATCGAGAACAGCGAGGGCGCGCGTACCACCCCCTCGATCGTCGCGTTCACCGATAGCGGCGAGCGCCTGGTGGGCCAGGCCGCGAAGCGCCAGGCCGTCACCAACCCGACCAATACATTCTTTGCCGTGAAGCGCCTGATCGGGCGCCGCTACGACGACCCGATGGTGTCCAAGGACAAGGGCATGGTGCCCTACTCCATCGTGCGCGGCGACAACGGCGACGCCTGGGTCGAGGCGCGCGGCGAGAAATACGCGCCGAGCCAGATCAGCGCCTTCGTCCTCGGCAAGATGAAGGAGACCGCCGAGGCGTTCCTCGGCGAGAAGGTGACGCAGGCCGTCATCACCGTCCCCGCCTACTTCAACGACAGCCAGCGCCAGGCGACCAAGGACGCGGGCCGCATCGCCGGGCTCGAGGTGCTGCGCATCATCAACGAGCCGACGGCGGCGGCCCTCGCCTACGGTCTCGACAAGAAGAAGACCGGCACGATCGCGGTCTACGATCTCGGCGGCGGCACGTTCGACATCTCGGTGCTCGAGATCGGCGATGGCGTGTTCGAGGTGAAGTCCACCAACGGCGACACGTTCCTCGGCGGCGAGGACTTCGACCTGCGCGTGATCGACTACCTGGCCGAGGAGTTCAAGCGCGACCAGGGAATCGACCTGCGCCGCGACAAGCTTGCGCTCCAGCGCCTCAAGGAAGCGGCGGAGAAGGCCAAGATCGAGCTCTCCTCCTCGAAGGAGACCGAGGTCAACCTGCCGTTCATCACCGCTGACGCCTCCGGGCCGAAGCACCTCGTGATGAAGCTCACGCGGGCGAAGCTCGAGAGCCTGGTCGAGGACCTGATCAACCGCACGCTCGACCCCTGCCGCGCCGCGCTGAAGGATGCCGGCGTGACGGCGGGCGAGATCGACGAGGTGATCCTGGTCGGCGGCATGACCCGCATGCCGGCGGTGATCGAGACGGTGAAGAAATTCTTCGGCAAGGAGCCGGCGCGCAACGTCAACCCCGACGAGGTGGTGGCGATCGGTGCGGCCGTGCAGGGTGCGGTGCTGAAGGGCGACGTCAAGGACGTGCTGCTGCTCGACGTCACTCCGCTCTCGCTCGGCATCGAGACGCTGGGCGGCGTGTTCACGCGGCTGATCGAGCGCAACACCACGATCCCGACCAAGAAGAGCCAGACCTTCTCCACCGCCGAGGACGGGCAGACCGCGGTCACCATCAAGGTCTACCAGGGCGAGCGCGAGATGGCGGCGGACAACAAGCTGCTCGGCAACTTCGACCTCGCCGGCATCCCGCCGGCGCCGCGCGGCGTGCCGCAGATCGAGGTCACGTTCGACATCGACGCCAACGGCATCGTTTCGGTCTCGGCGAAGGACAAGGCGACGGGCAAGGAGCAGCAGATCCGCATCCAGGCCTCGGGCGGCCTCTCCGAGACCGACATCCAGGCGATGGTGCGCGAGGCGGAGGCGAATGCCGAGGCCGACAAGGTGCGGCGTGAGCAGGTCGAGGCGCGCAACCAGGCCGACGCGATGATCCATCAGGTCGAGAAGAACCTGAAGGAGCATGGCGACAAGCTCGGCGCCCAGGAGAAGGGCGAGGCGGAGGCGGCGCTCGCCGCGGTCCGCAGCGCGCTCGAGGGCAGTGATACCGAGGCGCTCAAGTCGGCGACCGATCGCCTCTCGCAGGCGGCGATGAAGCTCGGCGAGACGCTGTACAAGTCCGAGCAGGCGGCGGGTGCCGCGGGCGCCGGCGGTGCGAAGCCCGCGGAGGACAAGGTTGTCGACGCGGATTTCGAGGACGTGGATCCGAAGAAGAAGTCGGCGTAAGGCCAGGGGCTTTGCCGTTGGACCCGACCTGGGCGTGAGGCCCCGGCGGGCCCAGGGCAGAGCCCTGGACTTGTCTGGAGTTTTTGATGGCCAAAGCCGATTTCTATACCGTTCTCGGCGTGTCCAAAGGCGCCAGCGCCGACGAGCTCAAGCGCGCCTACCGCAAGCTCGCGATGCAGTACCACCCGGACCGCAACCCGGGCGACAAGGCGGCCGAGGCCAAGTTCAAGGAGTTGAACGAGGCTTACGACGTGCTCAAGGACGACCAGAAGCGCGCCGCCTATGATCGTTTCGGCCATGCAGCGTTCGAGCAGGGCGGCGGCCCCGGCGGCTTCGACATGGGGGGCATGGGTGGCGCCGGCCTCGGCGACATCTTCGACCAGATGTTCGGCGACTTCATGGGCCGCGGTCGCCAGCGCGGCCCGCGCAGCGGTGCCGACATCCGTGCCGATGTCGAGATCGACCTGCAGGAAGCCTTTGCCGGCGCCAAGCGCACCATCCGCGTGCAGACCCGCGTGGCCTGCGAGGCGTGCAACGGCACCGGTTCGGAGAACAAGGAGCGCGGCTCCGACGTCTGCTCGACCTGCGGCGGCCATGGCCGTATCCGCGCGCAGCAGGGCTTCTTTCTCGTCGAGCGTACCTGCGCGACCTGCGGCGGTTCCGGCCGCGTCATCCGCAACCCGTGCCGCATCTGCCGTGGCGCCGGCACCGTCGGGCGCGAGCGCAGCCTGCAGATTTCCATCCCCGCGGGGCTGGAGGACGGCATGCGCATCCGCCTCGCCGGCGAGGGCGAGGCCGGCGGGCCGGGCGCCGTGCCCGGCGATCTTTACGTCCATGTCGCGATCCGGCCGCACGCGCTGTTCCAGCGCGACGGCGCCCACATCCATTGCCGCGTGCCGCTGCGCATGACGCAGGCCGCGCTCGGCGGCGAGGTCGATGTGCCGACCATCGACGGCAGCGTGGTGAAGGTTAAGGTCGCGCCCGGTGTGCAGACCGGCGATCAGCAGCGCCTGCGCGGCAAGGGCTTCTCGGTGCTCAACAGCGCCGCGCGCGGCGACATGTTCATCCACCTGCAGGTGGAGACGCCGCAGCACCTCACGCGCCGTCAGCGCGAACTGCTGGAGCAGTTCGACGCCGAGGGGGCCAAGAACACCAAGCACCACCCTCAATCCGAGGGTTTCTTCGCCAAGGTCCGCGAGTTCTTCGAGGGCGAGAAGGGATAGGGCCCGCTACGCTCTGAGGACGCTGCCCCGCCGCTGACGGATCACGCCCTGGCTTCGATGCCGGCCAGGTCCGGCACCCGTGCGGCGAGGGCGGCCCGCAGTTCCGCGCGCCGCGCCCAGAGCGAGCGGTACCAGGCGATGCGGCCTGCCACCTGATCGGCGAGCATGCGCTCGCGCAGCACGCGCGCGCGCGCCGCGTCGGCGATGGCCCGGCCGATGTCGGGGTTGGCGACGAGCCGCACCAGTCGCTGCGCCAGCTCGTCGGCGCCGCGGAACAGAACCCCGGTCTGGCCATCCGCGATGCTGCCCGCATAGACCGTGGGGCTGGCGAGCGCGGTCACGCGCAGCGATGCGGCCTCGATGAATTTCAGATCGGATTTGCACCGGTTGAACGGCGTGTCCGAGAGCGGCATGAAGCAGATCTCGCTGCGCGCCAGCAGATCCTGGTACGTCTCGTAGTCGCAGAGCGGGGTGAAGCTCTTGTGCGGCGTTTCCAGAGCGTCGAACAGGCCGCGGTCGGCGACGATGGAGAAGTGCAGGCGTCCGCCAGCCAGCGCCGCCACGCGATTGAGCGCGTCGATATAGGGCGGCCACTCGTTCTCGCGGTTGATGCCGCCGAAGAACAGGGTCTGGCGACCCGGGTTCGCGTGGTTGACCACGTCCGGCACGCGCGCGACGGCGTTGGGGAAGACGCCGATCTCGGGGTTGTAACGGCGCAGCACCTCGGCGAGCGCCGGGGTCGTCGTCTGCACCGCGTGCACGCCGGTGAAGTTGAGCACCTCCGGGTGTTGCAGGGCCGGAATGTAGTCGGGGTGGTCGTCGAACTCGCAGACGACGACATGGCCCGCGGCCATCGCCTGGCGCAGTTGCGCGATCCCGGCCTCGCCGACGAGGCGCGGACGATGCAGCACGAAAATACCGGGGATGTCGTCCGGGCGCGGGCCGGGGTTCAGATCCTCGATGACGGACGCGACGATCGCAGGGTCGGTCGCCAGCGCGCGCATCGGCTCAGTGACGCGCACCTCGCTCACGCCCCCGACCGGCGGCAGGCTGGTGGAGACGACCTGCAGCCGTTGCGGTGCCGTCCGCCGTGCCCGCCAGACATGCTGCAGGGGCGCCGCTCGTGACAGGTATGCCTGCGGATCGATGCCGAGGGCGCGCAGTGCCGGCATCATGGCAGTCGCGAAGCGTTCCGCCTCCGCGCCGTCGAAGACGCGGGGGACGACATCGCAGGGCACGAGCCCGGCGCGCGCAAGTGCGCGGCGCGTCGTCTCGGGCGTGAACCAGCGCAGATGCGTGGCGTCGAACAGCCCCTGCCGCTCGTACTCCCAGGTGCCGCGCAGCAGCCGCTCGACGAAGCTCCAGTGCTCGGCGTTGGGCATGCAGATGACGGCCACGCCCTCCGGCGAGAGCTGACGGGCCTGCTCGCCGAGTACGCTCCAGGGGTCGCGCAGATGCTCCAGCACGTCGCCATAGAGGATGCAGTCGAAGAGGGTGTCGCCGAACGGCAGGGGATCGGTCTCGACATCGACCTCGGCGACCGCGTCGAGGCGGGTTGCCGCCAGCCGCGCCGCGTCCGGGTCGAGTTCGATCCCGAAATAGCGCGCGCGCGGGTTGCGGCGCTTGTACTCCGCCCCCAGCGCCCCACCGCCGCACCCGACATCGAGAACCGTCCGCGCGGCAAGCGGGATACGGTCGATCAGTTCGGGGTTGAGGACGTCGGGGTAGGGCATGCGTCGGGACTTGTCGCCGGTTTGCCTTGCGGCGGCAAGCGGCGAGGCGGCGGCGATCAACGCCGGTCGATCACCCGCCGGGCCTTGCCGAGCGAGCGCTCGATCGACCCTGGCGCCGCGACCTCGACCCGAGCCGTGACCCCGATCCGCGCCTTGATCGCATGGGCGAGCGCCTGGCCATGCGGCGCAGGGTCGGCACCCCATGCCTCGGGACGCGCCTCGACACGCACCGTCATCGTGTCCAGCCGTCCCTCGCGCGCGAGTTCGATGACATAGTGGCCGGAGAGCGGCGCGATGCCGAGGATCAGCTCCTCCACCTGGCTCGGGAAGACGTTGACGCCGCGCACGATCATCATGTCGTCGCTGCGTCCGCCGATGCGCGCCATGCGCCGCATCGGCCGCGCCGTGCCGGGCAGCAGCCGCGTCAGGTCGCGGGTGCGGTAGCGGATCACCGGCATCGCCTCCTTGGTGAGCGAGGTGAAGACCAGTTCGCCAAGTTCCCCCTCAGGCAGCACCGCGCCGGTCTCGGGATCGATGATCTCGGGATAGAAATGATCCTCCCAGATGTGCAGCCCGTCCTTGGTCTCGATGCACTCCATCGCGACCCCTGGCCCCATCACCTCAGAAAGCCCGTAGATGTCGACGGCGTGCATGCCGAACGCGTTCTCGATCTCGCCACGCATGCCCTCGGTCCAGGGCTCGGCGCCGAAGATGCCGACCTTGAGCGAGGTGGCGCGCGGATCGGCGCCGGCGGCGCGGAACCCGTCGAGGATCGCCAGCATATAGCTCGGCGTGACGCTGATCGCATCCGGCGCGAAGTCGCGGATGAGCTGGACCTGGCGTTCCGTCATGCCCCCCGAGACCGGGATCACCGCGCAGCCGAGCCGCTCGGCGCCGTCATGCAGGCCAAGCCCGCCGGTGAACAGCCCGTAGCCATAGGCGTTGTGCAGCCGCATGCCCGGACGGACGCCCGCGGCGCGCAGCGAGCGCGCGATGAGCTGTGCCCAGGTGTCGAGATCGGCCTCTGTATAGCCCACGACCGTCGGCTTTCCCGTGGTGCCGGAGGAGGCGTGGATGCGCCGTATCTGCTCGCGCGGCACGGCGAACATGCCGAACGGATAGTTGGCGCGCAGCTCCGCCTTGCCGGTGAGGGGAAAGCGCGCGAGGTCGCCCGGTTCGCGGAAATCATCGGGGCGCAGGCCCGCCGCATCGAATGCGGCGCGGTAGTGCGCCACGTTCTCGTAGGCGTGGCGCAGCGTCCAGGCGAGGCGCCGCGTCTGCAGCGCCCGCAGTTCGTCGCGTGAGGCACGCTCGATCGGCTCGAAGGCTTCCGTGTGCGGCGTCAGGTCGGGCAGCGTGGTCATGATGCCTCCTCGAAGAACCGCGTGCCGAGGCCGCGGGACTGGCCGCGGAACTCCGCGATCAACTTGCCCGCCTCGTCCGCGACGCGGATATCGTAGATGCCGCTGCGCCCGGCACGCGCGCGCTCGCTGGCCACGGCACGCAGCCGCATGCCGAGCTTGGCCGGGCGCAGGAAGCTGATGGAGGCGCCCGCGGCGACCACGCGCTCGCCATAGGTGTTGCAGGCGAAGGCGAAGGCGGAATCCGCCAGGGTGAAGATGAAGCCGCCATGGCAGATGCCGTGTCCGTTCACCATGGTCGGGCCGATTTCCATGGAAAGCGTGGCCTCGCCCGGTGCCACGTGCTCAAGGCTCATGCCCAGCGCCGGGCTCGTCCGGTCCTCCCGCCACATCGCCGCGGCACAGGCTTCAGCCAGTTCCTGCGGCGTCACGCGCGGCCACCCGAAAAGCGGGGCGGTCGCTTCTCGCGGAACGCGGCGACGCCCTCGGCGAAGTCGGCGGTGAAGCCGGCGCGGCGCTGGAAGTCGCGCTCGAGGTCGAGTTGCGCGTCGAGCGGCAGGCCCGCGGCCATGGCCTGGCGCGTCAGCACCAGCGCCTCGGTCGGCCGCTCGGCGAGCGTGGCGGCGAGACGTTCCGCCTCCGGCATCAGGGCGTCGTCCGGCAGGCATTTCCAGATCATGCCCCATGCCTCGGCCTGCGCCGCCGGCACCGGCTCGGCCAGCAGTGCCAGCGCGCGCGCCCGCGCGCTGCCGACCAGCCGTGGCAGGAGGTACGTGCCGCCGCAATCGGGGATCAGCCCGATGCGCGAGAAGGCCTGGATGAAGCTCGCGGAGTTGCCCGCGAGCACGATGTCGCAGCCCAGCGCCAGGTTCGCGCCGGCGCCCGCGGCGATGCCGTTCACGGCCGCGATGGTCGGCACCGGCAGCGCGTGCAGTGCGCGCACCATCGGGTTCCAGCTTGTCTCGATCGCCGCGCCAAGGTCGCGCCCCGGTTCCAGCCCCGAGGTGAGGTCGGCGCCGGAACAGAAGCCGCGCCCGGTGCCGGTCAGCACCAGCGCGCGGCAGGCGGCATCGGCGCCCGCTTCTTCCAGCGCGCCGCGCAACGCCGCGATCGTCGCCTGGTCGAGCGCGTTCATCTTCTCCGGCCGGTTGAGCCGCACGAGGCGCCAGTTGCCGCGCCGCTCCACCACGATCGGCTGCCCGCCCGCCTGCTCGTCCATCCATCGCCTCCCCTGACCGCGCAAGCTTAGTTCCGTCGCGTGACGAGCGGGAGAGGGGCGGCTAGGCTCGCCTCAAGACGGGAGGAAACGCATGACGGCAGCAGCGCCGCGTGACCGCAACGATCTCTACACGCACGCGGCCCTCGCGCGCCTGCTCGCACCACGCAGCATCGCGGTGCTCGGCGCGAGCCCGCGGCCGGGCGCGTTCGGAGACCGCGTGCTCGCCAATCTCGCGCGCTACAGCGGCGCCGTGCATCCGGTGAACGCCAAGTACGGGGAGGTCCGCGGCCTGCCGTGCCATCCTTCGGTCGCGGCGATCTCCGGCGGCGCCGATTGCGCGGTGATCGTGACGGCGCGGGAGGCCGTCGAGCCGCTCGCGAGAGAGGCGATCGCAGCCGGTGTCGGCGGCATCGTCATCTTCGCTTCCGGCTATGCGGAGACCGGCAAGCCGGAGCGCGCGGCGGAGCAGGACCGGCTCGCCGCCCTCGCGCGCAAGTCCGGCGTGCCGATCGTGGGTCCCAACTGCATCGGCATCACGGATTACGCGCTCGGCATGCGCGTCACCTTCATGCCGGACGCCGCGATCCCGGCGCCCGAGGGCCGCGCCATCGGCATCGTCAGCCAGTCCGGCGCGATGGGCTTCGCGCTGGAACAGGCGGCGCAGCGCGGGGTCGCCGTCAGCCATGTGCTGACCAGCGGCAATTCCTGCGACGTCGATATGGCCGATTATGTCGCCTATCTCGCCGGCGAGCCCGCCTGCGGCGCCATTGCGCTGTTGTTCGAGGGCATGGCGAAGCCGGCGCGCCTCATCGCCGCCGCGCGCCTCGCGGCGGAGGCGGGCAAGCCGCTCGTGGTCTGCAAGATCGCAACCGGCGAGGAGGGCGCGCAGGCGGCGATGTCGCACACCGGCTCGCTCGCGGGCTCGGACGCGGCCTGGCGCGCGGTGCTGGCGCGCGAGGGCGCGGTGGTGGTCGACGATTTCGAGGCGCTGGCCGAGACCGCGAGCTTCTTTCTCAAGGCGCCGGCGAAGCCGGTGGCGCCGGGTGTCGCGGTGATATGCACCTCGGGCGGTGCCGGGATCATGGCGGCTGACAAGGCGGAACGCCACGCGGTGCCGCTGCCGCAGCCGCGGGCGGAGGCGATGGAGATCCTGACGGCACGCATCCCGGAATACGGCGCCGCGCGCAACCCGTGCGACATCACCGCGATGGTGATCAACGACCCCGAGAGTCTCGGCGCCTGCGCCCGCGCGCTCGCCGCCGACCCTGCCTATGGCGCGCTGGTGCTGCCCAGCGTCTATGCCTCGCCGCTCGCGGTGGCTCGGGTGCCGTTCTACGCGTCGCTGGCACGACAGTACGGCAAGCCGGTCTGCATCGCCTGGCTGCCGGAATGGCTGGAGGGGCCGGGCACGATGGAGATGGAGCGCGACCCCGAGGTGGTGCTGTTCCGCTCCATTGACCGCTGCTTCGCGACCTTCGCCGCCTGGCATCGCCGTGCCGCGACCCTCGCTCGTGGCGAGGCGGTCACGTCATCCCCGGCCGTGCGCGACGCCGCCGCGCGGGCGCTCGCCGGCGCTGGCACGGTGCTGGCCGAACGCGAGGCGAAATCCCTGCTCGCCAGCTACGGAATTCCGGTGGTGCCGGAGGTGCTCGCCGCCAGCGCGGAGGAGGCTGTCGCCGCCGCGGCACGGTTCGGGGCCAAGGTCGCGTTGAAGGTCGAAAGCCCCGACATCCCGCACAAGACGGATGCGGGCGTCATCCGCCTCGGCGTCGCCGGGCGTGACGGCGTGCGCGCGGCGTACGCGGAGGTGATGGAAGCCGCCATGCGCGTCCCGGGCGCGCGCATCGCTGGCGTGCTGGTGCAGCCGATGGTGGGGCAGGGGATCGAGATCCTTCTCGGCGCGCGCATGGACAAGATGTTCGGTCCGATGGTGGTGGCGGGACTCGGCGGGATTTTCGTGGAACTGCTGCGCGACACCGCGATCGCGCCGGCGCCGCTGGCGCTGGGCGAGGCCCGCGCGCTGCTGGAGGGGTTGAAGGGTGCGGCGATCTTCCGTGGCTTCCGCGGCCTGCCGCCG
>JAJYFW010000541.1 GCA_021785335.1 Pseudomonadota bacterium | reverse complement strand
GGTCGAGCACCTCGCGCCCCAGCCGGCCGAAATCCGGTCCGCGATGGTCGATGGTCGGCCGGTCGATCGCCCGCAGCACCCGGTCCGGCACGTTGGTGGGGCCGGGGATCTGCAGGAAATGCCGGCCGGCGTGGAAGTGACCGGCATGGGAGGCCTGGGACATGCGGAGGGTTCCGGACTGGATAAGGGGGGGCAGGGCGGCAGTGTGCGCCCGCGCCGCCTCCAGGCTCAAGGGGGCGCCCCTTGCGGGGCGCCCCTTGCCGCCCTGGTGGCCCCCCCCTATCGTCCGCGCATGCACACCCGCCGAGCGCACCCAGGGGCCAGTCCCGCATGGGCCACGATACCAGCCTGATCGCGCGCCGCTGCGAGCGCGCCGTGGTGACCGCCTATGCGGAACTGCGCCAGTTCGGCATCGACGACATGCCGGCGTTCCAGGCCTGCACCACGCTCTATCGCATCCACCACCCCGAGGCGTCGGAGACCGAAGCGCGGCGCCTGGTGGCCGAATGGGTGGACCGGCACGTGACCCGTGCCGCCGACGCGGCGGGCTGATCCGGGGCCGTCGCAGGGACCGCGGCCCCTCCTGCTCACCCTCGCGCGACCCGTCGAAGGCCGGGTCGAACGGCGGGGGGCGATCGCCAGCGGCGCTGGCAGACCCGTTGCCTGCGCAACGATTGACTTGGGTCAATGCCTCCGGCCAGACTTGCCGTCCCGCTGGCGCGCTGCCGGCAGGCGCGCCTGAGCGCAAACGGCCGGCCCGCGCAATGCCGGCCGCGCGAAACCAAGGGGGGAACGCCGCCATGACCCGACGCCGCTTCTGGGTCTATTTTCTTTTGTTCCTGTTCAACGCCGTCTGCTACGTGGACCGGGTGAACATGTCGCTCGCCGGGCACAGCGTGGCGCAGGAGTTCCATCTTTCGCCGATCGCGCTCGGCTATCTGTTCTCCTCGTTCCTCTGGGCCTACGTGGTGATGATGCTGCCCAGCGGGCAGTTGGTCGATCGTCTCGGCGTGCATCGCATGGCCGCGATCGGCGCCGCGGTGTGGTCCGTCGCCCAGGCGCTCAGCGGCGCCGCGACCGGGTTCACCACGCTGCTGCTCACCCGGCTCGGCCTTGGCGTCGGGGAGGCGCCGACCTTCCCGGTCAGCTATCGCGCGGTACGCGACTGGGCACCGTACAAGGAACGCGGGCGCGCGGTGGGCGCGATCCAGGCCGGCTCGCTGCTTGGTCCGGCGCTCGCCGCCCCCGCGGTGGCCTGGATTATCCAGGCGACTTCCTGGCGCTGGTCCTTTGTCGCCACCGGGGCGGTCGGGCTGATCTGGGTGGTGGTCTGGAGCGCGCTCGTCTCCACCCCCGAGCGCACCGGTTGGATCCCGGAGCCGGAACGCCAGCGCATCCTCACCGAGCGCCACGCCGGCGAGGCGCCGCCGGCGCATGACGGCGTCGGCTATCGCGGGCTGCTGCGCTCGCCGTCGATGTGGGGTCTCGCGATCTCGCAGGGCTGCGCGGTCTATTCGCTGTATCTCTATCTGAGTTGGCTGCCCGACTACCTGGAAACCGCGCGCCATCTGTCGATCATGAAATCCGGCGTGTTCACCGCGGTGCCGTTCTATGCCGGCACGCTGCTGATCGTGCTGACCAACTGGGTCGGCGACGCGGCGCTCACCCCGGCGACCCTGCGCAGCGGCAAGCGGCGGCTGGTGGTCGTGGCCTGCCTGGTGCTGACCGCGATGGGCATGCTGATCCCCTTCGTGCAGTCGCTGGCGCTGGTGGTGCTGCTGACGATCCTGCCGATCAGCTTCTCCAGCACCGCGACCGCGACCAACGCGGCGCTGGCGAGCGACCTGCTGCGCTCGCCCGCCGACAGCGGCCGGGCCTTCGCCTTCATGGTGCTGGGCGGCAACGTATTCGGCCTGCTGGCGCCGATCGTCACCGGCTACATCGTGCAGGCGACGGGCAGTTTTACCTCCGCCTTCGTGCTCGCCGGGGTGCTGGCACTGGTCGGCGCGGCGGTGTCGCTGCTGCTGACGCAACACAGCCTGGGCGAGGAAACCCCCACCCTCGCCGGCGCGGCCGCGGACTGACCTCTCCCGCGCGGGGCAGGGGCGGCCCTCTGCCCCGGACGGTTTTGACAAGCCGGCGCGGACCGATTGTGCTGCCCCGGCGCTGGCGAGGGGCGCTGGCAAAGGGAGGGGTCCGATCGTGCTTCCGTTGGAAGGGCTGCGCGTCGTCGCGCTGGAACATGCGGTGGCGGCGCCGATCTGCACGCGCCACCTGGCCGATCTCGGCGCCGAGGTGATCAAGATCGAGCGCGTCGGCGACGGCGATTTCGGCCGGGCCTACGACACGTTCGTGCACGGCCAGTCGAGCTTCTTCGTCTGGCTCAACCGCGGCAAGCGCAGCCTGACCCTCGACGTGAAGCATCCCGCCGGGCGCGAGGTGCTCGGCCGGCTGGTCGCCGGCGCCGACGTGCTGGTGCAGAACCTTGCCCCCGGCGCGACCGCCCGGCTCGGCCTGACGTGGGAGAAGCTGGCGGCGGTGAACCCCGGTCTCGTGCTGTGCGACATCTCGGGCTACGGC
>JAJYFW010000540.1 GCA_021785335.1 Pseudomonadota bacterium | reverse complement strand
CCGAGCGGGTCGAGCGGCAGCTTCTGGAGCCGCGCCGGACGGCGCGGGGCGGCTTCCTCGTCTTCCAACATGCGCTGTCCTCCTGCCGGCGTGGCCCCTCCGCGACGCCACCATCGCCGCGAAGGGGCGCGCGGATCAAGCCATCAGCACGTGGTCCACCACAGGGATCACGCCGTTCGACTGCGCGACGCCGGCCGCGGTGATATCGGCCGTGCCGCCCGTGGCGTCCTTCACGATCAGCGCGCCCGACCCGTTCATCACTCACCTCGATCGCCTGGCACTCTCCCGTCTTGAGCCTCGCCATCCCGCCGTCGGCCAGAACCCTCGCGCGCGGCTTCGTCGTGGTGTCGTCGCCCGCCACCACATGACAGATCCGGATGTTGACCAGTGCCGCCTTTGCGCAGAGCCGAGGCGGCCCCCAATGCCGGCCCCGGCGGGGCACCGGCGGCGAGGGCGGTCGCGGCAAACAGGAAAACGCGGGGCATTCCGGTGCTCCTTCGCTGCGCGGCCGGATGCGGCCGGTGCAGGATTTTTTTGTCGCGACCGGTTCCGCCGCCGCGCCGCGCGTGCCAGAACGCGCGCCCGCTCGCCTGTCTTCCCCTCTGCTCCCCCTTGGGCGCCTCCTTTGGGCGCCTGCCCTTTAGCGCCGCGCCGAAGCGCCGCGTGATCCCGGAGATGTGTTATGGCTCGCCGTAAGCCCCGTGGCCGGCCGCTCGACGGCTGGCTGGTGATCGACAAGCCGCCGGGGCTGACCAGCACCGACGTGGTCAACCGCGTCCGCCGCGCCTTCGACGCGCAGAAGGCCGGGCATGGCGGCACGCTCGATCCGCTGGCCACCGGCGTGCTGCCGATCGCCTTCGGCGCCGCGACCAAGACCGTCCCCTATGTGATGGACGGCACCAAGCTCTATCGCTTCACGCTGCGCTTCGGCGAGGCCCGCGACACCGACGACGCGGACGGGCAGGTGACCGCGACCTCCGCCGCACGGCCGACGGACGCGGAGATCGAGGCGGCGCTGCCCCGGTTCCGCGGCGAGATCATGCAGGTGCCGCCCGCGTTCTCGGCGGTGAAGGTGGCCGGGGAGCGCGCCTACGACATGGCGCGCGAGGGCCGCGCCCCGGTGCTGGAACCCCGCCCCGCCCGGGTCGATCGCTTCGATCTGGTGGCCCGGCCGGACGCCGAGACGGCGGTGTTCGAGGTGCAGTCCGGCAAGGGCGTCTATATGCGCAGCCTGGCCCGCGACCTGGCGGCGGCCTGCGGCGCGCTCGGCCATGTGGCGGCCCTGCGCCGCCTGCGGGTCGGCCCGTTCGCCGAGGCGCAGGCGATTCCTCTGGACAAGATCGTCGGACCGGACCATACGGCCCCGGCTTCCCCGGACCTTCTGCTTCCGGTCGCGACCGCGCTGGCCGACATCCCGGCGCTGGCCCTGACCGAGGCGGAGGCCACCCAGCTCTTGCATGGCCAGGCGATCAGCCTGGTTGCGCTGATGGGCCGGATTCCACGGACAGCCGATCCCGAAGGCGGGTTGGCGCGTGCCATGGCGGGGAGCCGCGTGCTCGGGCTGTGCCGTCTGTCGGACGGTTTGTTGAAGCCCGAACGGATCCTCTAGCCGGGGATCGCCGGACCGTCAGGTCCGGGGGCGCGCGTCCCGCAACATCAGTTCAGGAGTATGCCCGATGTCGATCACCGCGGAGCGCCGCACGGCGCTCGTTTCCGACTATGCGACCGCGCCGGCCGATACCGGCAGCCCGGAGGTCCAGGTGGCCCTGCTCTCCGAGCGGATCACCAACCTGACCGAGCACCTCAAGACCCACGCCAAGGACTTCCACAGCCGGCGCGGCCTGCTGATGCTGGTCGGCCGCCGGCGCCGCCTGCTCGACTACCTGAAGGCGAAGGACGCCGGCCGCTACACGGCACTGATCGGGCGGCTCAACCTGCGCCGCTGATCCTCGACCACCCTGACTTTGCCGCCACCCGTCCTATATGAGGGCGGTCGGCACCGACCCTCGCGCCATAGGGGCGCGGGGTAACGCGGGGGCACTTGCCCCACACGCCGCTTCACGCGGCGGACCTCAGACCGCCGATCCGGCAGCCCGCCCAACGGGGACCGAGACGGCGTTTCCGGCCGCATGGCCCGCGCGCGCGCCTCCCCGCGCCGCGCCCTCCCTGCCGCCCGAGACGCCGTGACCCTCCCGACCCGATGGGACCGCACTGGGACCACGCACGGATCGCCCGGAATGCCGTCCGCCGATGCACGGCGCATCGAAGGAACACGCATGTTCAATTACTTCCGCAAGGAACTCGACTGGGGCGGGCGCAAGCTCGTGCTGGAAACCGGCAAGATCGCCCGTCAGGCCGACGGCGCCGTGCTGGTGAGCTACGGCGACACCATCGTGCTCTGCACCGCGGTCGCCGCGCGCAGCGCCAAGCCCGGGCAGGATTTCTTCCCGCTCACGGTGAACTACCAGGAAAAGGCGTTCGCCGCCGGCAAGATCCCCGGCGGGTTCTTCAAGCGCGAAGGCCGCCCGAGCGAGAACGAGGTGCTGACCTCGCGCCTGATCGACCGGCCGATCCGCCCGC
>JAJYFW010000539.1 GCA_021785335.1 Pseudomonadota bacterium | reverse complement strand
TCCGGCGACAAGGCCCAGCTGGTGCCGCTGATCGAGGCGGCGATCCGCCACCAGGGCGCGGCATTCATCGACTGCATCCCCCCTGCGTCGCCTTCAACAACCACGAGGGCTCCACCAAGAGCTACGATTTCGTCCGTGAGCACAACCAGGCGGTGAACGCGCTGGATGTCATCGAGGGGCGGCCAGAAATCACCGTCGCATACGATCCCGGAACGGTGGAGATGGTGCAGCAGCACGACGGATCCTGGCTGCGGCTGCGCAAGCTGTCGGACGAATACGACGTGCACGACCGGCTGGCGGCGATGGACTACCTGCAACGCCGCCAGGCCGCCGGCGAGATCGTCACCGGCCTGCTCTATGTCGATCCGGACCCGCGCGACATGCACGGCATGCTGCACACGGTCGATGCCCCGTTCAATGCACTGGACGACGCGGCGCTGGTTCCCGGCGCGGCTGCCCTGGAGAAGATCAACGCCGGGCTGCGCTAGCCCCGCCCCGGCGAGCACGGAGGACGCCCGATGCCCCGTCGCCCCGACTTCGTTCCCGCCGGCGTGATCCCGGCCACGCTGCTCGCCCTGCACGACGATTTCTCCATCGACGAGCGCGGCACCGCGCGCCACCTGCGCGACGTGGCCGCCACCCCGGGCATCTCCGCCATCACCGTCAACGGCCATGCCTCCGAGGTGCATGCCTGCACGGAGGCCGAGCAGCAGCGCATGCTGGCGCTGACGCTGGCCGAAGTGGGCGACCGTCTGCCGATCATCTCCGGCGTCTGGGCCGACGGCAGCGCCAACGCCGCGCGGATCGCGCGGGCCGCGGCGAGCGAGGGCGCCGCCGCGCTGCTGGTGTTCCCCTCCCAGGTGTTCTCCATGGGCGGGCAGTTGCGCCCGGAGATGGCGGAAGCCCATTTCGGCGCGATCGCCGCCGCCACCGACCTGCCGCTGATCGTGTTCGCCTATCCGGAGCGGTCCACCGTCTCCTACCCGCTGGAAACCCTCGTGCGGCTGGCGGAGACGATCCCCTCGATCCGCGCGATCAAGGACTGGTGCAACGACCCGGTGCTGCACGAGCGCCAGATCCGCACCCTGCAATCGCTGCCCCGCCCGGTGAACGTGCTGACCACGCACAGCGCCTGGCTGATGGCCTCGCTCGCGCTCGGCTGCAACGGGCTGCTGTCGGGCTCGGGCAGCGTGATCCCGGAGTTGCAGGTCGCGCTGTGGCAGGCGGTGCAGGCCGGGGACCTCGCCGCGGCGCGGGCGGTGAACGCGCGCATCTACCCGCTGGCGCAGGCGTTCTACGGCGCCCCCGCGCTCGATATGCACAACCGGATGAAGGAGTGCCTGGTGATGCTGGGGCGGATGGAGCGCGCGGTGGTGCGCCCACCGCTTGTCCGCGTCACCGAGGCCGAGCGGGCGCGGCTGCGCGCGGCGCTGACGGCGGCCGGGCTGCTCGGGGAACGGGCGATCGGCCGGGCGGCCTGAGACAGGGCGGGCCCGGCCGGCGGGGGGGAGTGTCAGCCCGGCGAGTGGGGCCGCAAGGCCTGGAGCCCGGCCAGGGTGGCGTGCAGATGGGAGAAGCGGGCGATGCTGCCGGTCATCGGCTCGACCACCAGGTGATCCGCCGCGCGCCACAGGGTCCAGCGGCGGAGCGCGCTGCCGGCGTCGTAGAAGGCCAGGACCTCTTCGTATTCCTCGCCCTCCACGCAGTGGTCGAGTTCGACGAGCAGGCGCATGGTGTGCCGCTCGGCCCAGTGGCGGAAGGCGATCAGCTCCTCGATCGGGAAGGCGTGGCCGCGGAGGTGGACGGACCCAGCCGCTGGTCGGCTCATCACCTGATCTCCCGGTCTTGCGATCTTGAGCGGCACGGCGAGGGGGCGGGACGCGGACCTCGCTCCCGCCGAGAAGATGCTCCCAGAATGGGATGGAGCGCAAGTCTCAATCCTAGGATATTCCGCAGTCGCAGGTAAAATCCCGAATTTCGGGCGCGCCGGGTATCAATGCGTCGCCGTGACGCGCAGGCGGACGCCGGCGCGCCGTTGCAGGCAGGAGATCACGCTGAACAGGTTGCGGGCCTGCGGGTTCCCGCGCGGGCCGAACATGCGGATCAGGCTCTTGGCCGGGGTGCCGGTTTCCTCCCCCAGCGTTTCGAAGCCGACGGTCGCCTTGATGTAGTCCCGCAGGACCGTCTTGGCGGTGTCCACGTCGCCGGTCAGCATCGTCTCGATCGCCTCGCGCAGGAGCGCCTCCCCGAAGCCAGGATCCTCGGCCACCCGGCGCTGCACCAGGTCCTTGAAGCTGCGTGTCAGTGCCACCGGCGGTCTCCGTTCATGCCACGTTCCGGGCCTTGCGCCCGTAGTCCTGCCAGAGCGCGCGGGCGCGTGCGATATCCCGCTGCTGGCGCTGCTTCGTGCCGCCGGTCAGCAGGATCACCAGGCACGCACCGTCCCGCCCGAAATAGATCCGGTATCCCGGCCCCCAGTCGATCCGGACTTCCGACACCCCCTCCCCGACCGGCCTGGCCCGCGACAGGTTGCCCTGACCCAGCCGCACCAGTGCCACCGTGACCTTCGCCGCCGCCAGGGTGTCGAGC
>JAJYFW010000538.1 GCA_021785335.1 Pseudomonadota bacterium | reverse complement strand
CCGCGCCAGCCGCGCCGCGTCGAGGAAGCCGCGGGTTTCGTCGGTCAGCAGCAGATGCAGCGACAGCACGTCGCTTTCCGCCAGCAGCGTGTCGAGATCGACGAAGGTCACGCCGGGCGCGGAACGTTGCGTGCGGTTCCAGGCCAGCACCCGCATGCCGATCGCCGCGCCGAGTCGCGCCAGTTCGCCCGCGATCCCGCCGAACCCCAGCAGGCCGAGGGTCTTGCCGGTGAGCTGCGGTCCCTCGGTGCGGGTCCAGCGCCCGGCGCGCATGTCGCGGTCCATCCGCGCGATCCCGCGCGCGCCGGCCCACATCAGCGCGAAGGCGTGCTCGGCCACCGCGGTGTCGCCGTAGCCCTTGATGATGTGCACCGTGATGCCGAGCGCGGCGAGCTCCTCCGGATGCATGTAGCTGCGCGCGCCGGTGCCGAGGAAGATGACGTGGCGCAGCCCGGCGCAGCGGGCCATCGCCGCGGTCGGCATGCGCGAATGGTCGTCCAGCACGAAATCGTAGCCGGCGAGCAGGCCGGGGAGTGCCTCGGGCGCCACCTCCTCCTGTTCGCGCACGTCCACCGGCGGGTCGTCGGGGCGCGCCACGCGGCGGAACACCTCCGCCAGGTCGTCCACCGCATCCAGGAACAGGCCGCGCATCCGTTCTCTCCGTGCCGGTCGTGTCGTCGCTACAACGGCAGCGCGAGCAGCGTATCGAAGCGGGGGCTGTCGCATATCACGCGGCGTTCAGCGTAGCGCAGCGCCCCGTCGGGGTCGCGGCGCAGACGATCGAGATAGCGCCCCGCGGCGAACACTTCCATCCGCCCGTCGCGCATCGTGCGGATGACGAGGAACGGGGTCTCGGCGGCGATCTCGCCCGGCGCCGGCGCCGCGCGCAGGAGCGGCAGGCCGAGGATGTGGCGGTAGCTCTGGCGCTCGTAGATATTGGCCCGGCGCAGCGCCGCGACGCGGTCCGTCAGCATCGCGCGGCTGTCGGCCTGCACGACGCCGGCGGGCAGGCCGGCGCGGTGGTTGTCGGCGGTGGTGATCAGGTAGAAGCAATCCGGCGTGAAGAAGCCCGGCCACGCCTCCAGCCGGTCGGAATCGATCGCGTCGGCGCAGGCGGCGTGCAGCGCGGCGACATCGAGCAGGCTGGCCTGGTCCGCCATGGCGCTACATCCCCATCACGGCGCGGTAGTGCTTCCAGAACCCGCGCACCGAGGCCTCGGTGGCCCGCGTCGCCTGGGTTTCCGCCGCCGCGCCGCCCATCTCGATTACCGAAAGTTCCTCGCCCGCCGCCGCCGCGCCGCGTTGCACGAAGCCGCCGACGCAGCCGTCTTCCATCGAGACGAACCCGGCCGGTCCCACCAGGTTGCCCTGGCGCAGCCGCAGCGCGCGCAATTCCGGCGGGTCGTCCACGAAGCCGAGGATGGTCCAGTTGAGGTCGGTCTCCGCCACGCCTTTCGGCAGCACCTGGCGCACGGCGATCGCGTTGTGGATCTGCTGCAGGATGAAGCCGGGAAAGATGCTCAGGATCTGCAACTGGATGTCGTCGCCCCATTCCTGCGCGACCTCCAGCAGGCGCGGATCGGCGAGGCGGAACCCGGAATCGTCCGAGCGCATCCCCTGGTAGGTGGTGTCCGGGGCCGCCGCCGGCATGCGGGTCGCCGAGGCATGGTGCCCGCCGCTTTCGCTCACCACCACGCCGCCGCCCTGGCTCAGGCGGGTGATGCGGAAGGTGGCGAAGAACAGATGCAGCAGGCTCGCGTGGTAGGTGTCCTTCACGTTCTCGACATAGAGCTTCCAGTTGTTCGGCAGCGCCTGGGTGAAGCGGCCGAGCACCTCGACCGGCCCTTTCAGCACGCGGGCGACGCGGGCGGCGATCTCCGGGCCGATCCAGGTTTCGACGTCGGGCAGGTCGGGATCGAGCGTGCCGAACACCAGGCCGCGGAAGGTCGAGACGCGCAGCTTGCGCGGGCCGTGGTCCTCCAGGCGGAAATCGGCCGGCATGCCGCCTTCCATCCCGCCGGCGCCCTTGATGCCGTGGCGGAACGCAACCGAGCGCAACGACCCGCACAGGTCGTAGCGCCAGGCGTGATAGACGCAGGCGAAATCCTTGGCGCCGCGGCCGGCGTCGTCCAGGCAGATCAGCGCGCCGCGATGCGCGCAGCGGTTCTCGAACGCGGCGATCGCGCCGGTTTCGATGCGCGCCACCACCACCGGCATGCGGCCCGCGAAGCTCGTGCGCCAGTCGCCGGGTTCCGGGATTTCGGCTTCCAGGCAGAGGTAGTTCCACACCGGCCCCTGGAACAGCCGGGTCTGTTCCGCGTCCAGCACCGCGGGGTCCTGGTACACGTGGTACGGCACGCGGGTGAGGCCGGGCGGCCAGGCCACGTCCGGCGGCACGGTGCGATCGGGGGCGGTCTCGTGCATGGGCGTTGTCCTCGCGCGGCTTCTGCGGCCGATCGCGGGAGCTTGCCGCCCGGGGGCGGCTTTGACCACCCCTCCCGGCGCCGGTAAGGGAGGCGCATGGAGGAGATGCGCATGACCCAGAACACTTCGCCCGCCGCGCCGTCGATCTGGCGCTCCATGCTGTTC
>JAJYFW010000537.1 GCA_021785335.1 Pseudomonadota bacterium | reverse complement strand
GGTGGACGACGCGGACCGGGAGCTCACGGTGCTGATCCGCGACGAGGCGGACCGCATCCGCTTCCTCGTCGACAGGATGGAGGTGTTCAGCGAGCGCCCCATCGAGCGCGCCCCGCTCAACATCCATCGCGTGCTGGAGCATGTGCGCCGGCTCGCGCAGTCCGGCTTCGCCGCGCGGATCCGCTTCGTCGAGGAATACGACCCCTCGCTGCCCGCGGTCTGGGGCAACCGCGACCAGCTGGTGCAGGTGGTGCTGAACCTGGTGAAGAACGCCGCCGAGGCGATCACGGCGATGGAGGAACCCAAGGGACGGTTGGGCGAGGGCGGCGGCGAGATCCTGCTGCGAACCGCCTACCAGCACGGCGTGCGGCTCGCGGTGCCGGGGTCGGAGACGCGCATGCACCTGCCGCTGATCGTCACCGTGCGCGACAACGGACCTGGGATTCCGGAGGACATGCAGGCGCATCTGTTCGACCCGTTCGTCACCACCAAGCCATCCGGCTCCGGCCTCGGCCTCGCGCTGGTCGCCAAGATCGTCGCCGACCACGGCGGGCTGATCGAGGTCGACGGCAGGCCCGGCCGCTGCGAGTTCCGCCTCCACCTGCCGATGCATCCCGAGGAGGCCGAGGCATGACGCCGCCCACGGTTCTCGTCGCGGACGACGACCGGTCCATCCGCACGGTGCTGACGCAGGCGCTCGGCCGTTCCGGCTATCAGGTGCGCAGCACCGGCAACGCCGCGACGCTGTGGCGCTGGGTGGAGGAGGGCGAGGGCGACCTCGTCATCACCGACGTGGTGATGCCGGACGAGAACGGGCTCGACCTGATCCCGCGCATCAAGCGCGTCCGGCCGGACCTGCGCATCATCGTGATGTCGGCGCAATCGACGCTGCTGACGGCGGTGAAGGCCACGCAACGCGGCGCCTTCGAGTACCTGCCCAAGCCGTTCGACCTCGCGGAGCTGCTTTCCGTCGTCGGCCGCGCGCTGGCCGCCCCGGCGGTGCCCGCGATCACCGCGACCGCGCCGGGCGAGGCGGAGGAGAAGCTGCCGCTGATCGGGCGCAGCCCGGCGATGCAGGAGATCTACCGCACCATCGCTCGGCTCACGACGACCGACCTCACGGTGATGATCACCGGCGAGAGCGGCACCGGAAAGGAACTCGTGGCGCGCGCGCTGCACGACTACGGCCGCCGGCGCGGCGGGCCGTTCGTCGCCATCAACATGGCCGCGATCCCGCGCGAGCTGATCGAGAGCGAGCTGTTCGGCCACGAGCGCGGCGCCTTCACCGGGGCGACCAACCGCAGCGCCGGGCGCTTCGAGCAGGCGACCGGCGGCACGCTGTTCCTGGACGAGATCGGCGACATGCCGCCCGAGGCGCAGACCCGCCTGCTACGGGTGCTGCAGGAGGGCGAGTTCACCTCGGTCGGCGGGCGCACGCCGATCCGCGCCAATGTCCGCATCATCGCCGCGACGCACCGCGACCTGCGGGCCGCCATCCGTGCCGGGCAGTTCCGCGAGGACCTGTTCTACCGGCTCTGCGTGGTGCCGATCCGCCTGCCGCCGCTGCGCGAGCGCGCCGAGGACATCGCCGATCTCGCGCGCCACTTCCTCGCCCGCGCCGAGGCGGACGGGCTCGCGCGCAAGTCGCTCGACCAGCCCGCCGTCGACGCGCTGCGCCGGCACCGCTGGCCGGGCAACGTGCGCGAGCTGGAAAACCTGATGCGCCGGCTCGCCGCGCTGTGGCCCGACGAGGTGATCGGCGAGGCGGCGATCCAGGCCGAGCTCGACGAACCCGACGATCTGCGCGAGCCCGGCTATCGCGACGCGGACGCGCCGCGCGCCACCGCGCCCGAGACGCTCGCCGCCGCCGTGGAGCGGCACGTGCAGGGCGTGCTCGCGGGCGCCGGGGGGGATGCCGCCAACATCTACGACCTCGTCATCGCCGAGGTGGAACGGCCGCTGATCCGCCTCACCCTCTCGGCCACGCGCGGCAACCAGATCAAGGCCGCGGCGATGCTGGGGCTCAACCGCAACACGCTGCGCAAGAAGATCCGCGACCTCGCCATCGAGGTCGTGCGGGGGCTCGCCTGAGCGAGGGGGGCCACGCGAGGGAGGACGGGCCCGCCGGCCAGCCGGCGCGCAAGGCGCGCCTGCGCGGGGGCGCCGCCCGCTGGCTGCTCGGCCGCGCGCCGACGGTGATCCTGGCGGTGACGGCGCTGGTGCTCGCCGTCGCCACCTTCGTGCTGCTCGCGACCGGCGTGCCGAAGCCGAACACGGTCGTGGGCCTGGTGCTCGCCAACGCCACGGTGCTGCTGATCCTGGGCGCGCTGCTGGCCGCAAGGCTCACGCGCATGTGGGTGGAGCGCCGGCGCGGCTCCGCGGGCTCGCGGCTGCATGTGCGCCTCGTGCTGCTGCTGGGCGGTGTCGCGGTGGTGCCGGCGATCGTGGTCGCCATGCTTTCCGTGATCTTCTTCGGCCTCGGCATCCGCGCCTGGTTCAACCAGCCGGTGCGCGCCGCGGTCAACGAGAGCCTCGCGGTTGCGCGCGGCTATGTCGCGGAGAGCGAGCGCAGCATCCGCGGCGAGGCCATCGGCAT
>JAJYFW010000536.1 GCA_021785335.1 Pseudomonadota bacterium | reverse complement strand
AGCCGATGCCGCCGCCCTGCTGCATCGTCAGCGCCGCCTCGCGCAGGTGCGTGAAGATGGCGCCGAGGTCGTCCTCGATCGTGCCCATGACGAAGCAGTTGAACAGCGTCACCCGCCGCGCCGTGCCCGCGCCCGCGAGGATGCGCCCGGCCGGCAGGAAGCGGAAATCCTCCAGCGCCTCGTAGAACGGCCGTTCCCACGCGCCGGGGTCCTTTTCCGCCTCCGCCAGCGCGCGCGCGACGCGCCACCAGCTATCCTCGATGCTGCGGTCCACGGGCACGCCGTCCGCGTCGCGGTGGCGGTATTTCGCGTCCCAGACCTGGCGCGAGATCGGGGCGATGTCGGCCGCTATCGAGCCGAGGAATGAGTCGCTGTGCGAGTCCATGCGCGCATGATCGCGCCGTGCGCCCCGCGCCGCAATTGTTGCGAGTCGGGGCGTGCCCCGCGCCAC
Organism: Pseudomonadota bacterium; assembly: GCA_021785335.1. Next base: position 2,147 of record JAJYFW010000536.1, on the reverse strand, counting down.
CGCCGTTGCGGCTGAATCGCCAGCCGGATCAAGGCGTTGCGCCCGCCCCCCGGAACAGCCAGGCATAGGCGAGTGCCGCTGCCGCCAGCACGCCCGCGATGCGCGCCACCGCTGCGTCCGGGCCCAGCAGCGCCAGCGCCCAGCCCGCCGCCGCCACCCCCGCGCCCGCGAGCGCCGGCCGGCGGAACGGGCTTGCCAGCTCCCCCGCGCGGATGCCCCAGCGGCCCGCGAGGTCGCGCACGCCCCAGGCGATCAGCGGCAGGTAGAGGGCGAGCCAGATGCCGGCGATGCCGACCAGCCCCGCCGGCGCCGGCACGGCGGAGCCCACCGCGAGGATGCCGGTGGCGAGCATGCAGAGCGTCGCCGTGGAGAACCAGGCCGCCGTCCCCGGCCGCCCGGTCGCCAGCAGCAGCGGCGGGAACAGTTGCGCCGCCACCCGCAGCACCGCGGCCACCGCCAGCACCCGCAGTGCCGGCGCGCCCGCCGCGTAGCTGTGCCCCTGGCTGTCGTGCAGCAGCGAAAGCAGCGGCAGGGCGAGGAACGCGACCCCGGCCATGAACGGCACCACCAGTGTCGCCAGCCGCCGCAGCGACCACAGCAGCGCCGCCCGCAGCTCCCGCGGTACGGCGGCCGCGCGCGCGAAGATCGGCAGCGCCGTGCGGTTGACCAGCGTGCCCACCGCCATCGCCGGCTCCATCGCGATGTCGAACACCACGCGGTAGAGCGCCAGCGGCGTCGCGCCGTAGAACCAGCCGACGAGCAGGAAATCGATGTTCTTGAACACCTGGTCGGCCACATGCGCCCCCGCCGAGCGCAGCCCGAAGCGCACCAGCGGGCGGATCGACCCGGACTGCGGCGAGGCCAGGAACCGCAACGAGGGCAGGAACGGCCGCGCGACCAGGCTGCCCGCGAGCGTGAAGGCGCCGGCCGCGAGCGAGCCCGCCACCAGCGACCACGCGCCCCCGCCCGCGACCGCGACCACCAGGCGCGTCAGCGCCGCGCCGAACGTCGCCGCCACGTTCACCACCGCGATGCGCTCGTAGCGAAGCTCGCGGTTGAGCAGCGCCATCGGGATCACCGCGGCGCCCACCAGCGGCTGCTTCGCCGCCACCGCGACGAACAGCGCCGCCATTCCCGGCGCGTGGTAGAAGCCCTGCACCAGCGGCGCCGCGAGCAGCGTCAGCCCCGCCATCGCGAGCGCGATCGCCATGATGTACCAGAACAGCCCGTCGAGCTGCCGCCGGCCGATCTCGCGCGCCTGCACGATCGCGTCGCCGGTGCCGAGCCCGTCGAACGCCTCGATCATCATGCCGAACGAGACGACGAGGGAGCCGATGCCGACCTGGTGCTGCGTGAGGTAGAGCAGGACGACGAGGATGGCCGCGACGTCCGTTGCCTTGGCGACGATGGCCGCCGCCCCGAGCCAGTTGAACCCGCGCGCGAGGTGGCGGCGATGCCGCGCCGCTTCCCCGGCGCCATCCCCGCCGTCATCCCCGCGCGGGGGATCGCCGTCCATTCAGCGCCGGCGGCCCGGCCCCGCCGCGCTCACGCCAGCGCCGCGCCGCGCCGCTCCGGGATCAGCGCCAGCATGGCGACGAGGTCGATGACGTAGATGACCGCGAGCAGGCTGACCGCCGCGGGGAAGCCGTGCCGCGCCGCGATGGTGCCGACCACCACCGGGCCGAAGCCGCCGACGAAGCGGCCGATGTTGAACAGCACGTTCTGCGCCGTGGCGCGCGCCGCGGTGGGGTAGAGCTCGCTCATCAGCGCGCCGTAGCCGCCCAGCATGCCGTTGATGAAGAAGCCCATCACCGCGCCGCCGACGAGCAGCGCGCCGGGCGAGGCGAGCTGCGCGTAGACCACCACCATGACCGCCGCCCCCAGCATGTAGCCGAAGAACGAGGGCCGCCGCCCGAACCGGTCCGCGAGCACGCCGAACGCCCAGATGCCGAGCGCCATCCCCAGGACCGTCACGGCGGTCCACGCGCCGGTGCGGGTCAGGCCGTAGTGGAGCTGCGCGTTGAGGTAGTTCGGCAGCCAGATCATCACGCCGTAGTAGCCGAAATTCTGCACCGAGCAGAGGATGACCATGCCGAGGCTGATCCGGATCGTCGCCGCGTCCGCGACCAGCAGCCGCAGCGACTGCG
>JAJYFW010000535.1 GCA_021785335.1 Pseudomonadota bacterium | reverse complement strand
TTTCCGGCGCTACGATCAGACCACCGACGACTTCGGCTACCAGCGCAACTCCAACGGCTATCGCGCGGGCATCGGCGCTGACTTCCGTCTCAGTTCCTCGGTCACCGGCGAGGCCTTCATCGGTGCCATGGGCCGCGACTACAAGGATCCCACCTTCAAGCCGGTCACCGCCGTGGCGGTGGACGGCTATCTGCGCTGGCAGCCCGCCCAGGGCACGGCGTTCGTTCTGTTCACGGACCGCTCCATCGAGGAGACCACGCTCGTCGGCAGCCCAGCCTACATCTACACTCTTCTCGGCGGCCGGATCGAGCACGCGTTCCTGCCGGACCTGACCGGCTTCGTCCGCTTCGCCTACGGCAACGCGGAGTTCGCGCAGAGCCCGCGCCGGGACAACGAGCTCGATACCTCCATCGGCGTGCGCTACTATGTAACGAACCGCGTCTATCTCGGCGCGGACTACCGCTACACCACGCGCCGGTCCACCGAGGGGACGCAGAATTTCGCGCGCAACCAGGTGTTCTTCTCGGTGGGCTCCTCGTTCTAGCCGCCATGCGCCGCCATGCGCCCGCCGCGCGCCAACCCGCGCTTGCCGTCGTAGCCGGGGCGTGAAACCCTCCCGCGGACGTGCGGGAGAACCTCATGCCTACGCGCTACCGGATCGGCTTCGACATCGGCGGGACCTTCACCGACTTCATCCTGCTTGACGCCGAAACCGAGTCCGTCCGCCTGCACAAGGCGCTGACGACGCCGGACGACCCGTCGCGCGGCGCGCTGGCGGGACTCGACGAACTGGTCGCCGCCGCCGGCATCACGCTTGCCGAGGTCACCGACATCGTCCACGGCACCACGCTCGTCACCAACGCGCTCATCGAACGCAAGGGGGCGAAGCTCGGCCTGCTCACCACCGAGGGTTTCCGCGACATCCTCGAGATGGGCACGGAGCAGCGCTACGACATCTACGACCTGTTCCTGCAATTCCCGGCCCCGCTCGTCCCCCGCCGCCACCGGCTGGAAATCCCCGAGCGCATGGACCGCGACGGCAACGTCGTCATCCCGCTCGACGAGACGGCGGTCGAGGCCGCGGCGAAGCGCCTCGCGGCGCGGGGCATCGAGGCCATCGCCATCGGCTTCCTGCATTCCTACCGAAACCCCGCGCACGAGCGCCGCGCCGCGGAGATCGTGCGCGCCGCCTGCCCGGGCATCGCGGTTTCCATTTCTTCGGATGTCGTCTCGGAGATGTGGGAATACCAGCGCCTCTGCACCACCTGCGCCAACGCCTTCGTCCAGCCCCTGATGGACCGCTACCTGCGCCGCGTGGAGCGGGAGTTGCGCCTGCGCGGCTTCGCCGGCGCGCTGCGCCTCATGCACTCGGCGGGCGGCCTGCTCTCGCCCGAGACGGCGCGGCTGTTGCCCATCCGCCTGCTGGAATCCGGCCCCGCCGGCGGCGGGCTCGCCACCGCCTTCTTCGGCGCGCTCGCCGGCCACCGCGACGTCATCAGCTTCGACATGGGCGGCACCACCGCGAAGGCCTGCCTCATCGAGAACGGCGAGGCCGATGTCACGGCGACGATGGAAGCGGCCCGCGTCCACCGCTTCAAGAAGGGCTCCGGCCTGCCGATCAAGGCGCCGGTCATCGACATGATCGAGATCGGCGCCGGCGGCGGCTCCATCGCCGCGATCGATGGCGTCGGCCTGCTGCGCGTTGGCCCGCACTCCGCCGGCGCCGCGCCCGGCCCCGCCTGCTATGGCCAGGGCGGCACCGAGCCCACGGTGACGGACGCCAACCTCCTGCTCGGCTATTACGACCCCGGTTTCTTCCTCGGCGGGCGCATGGCGCTCGACGTCGCGGCGGCGGAGGCGGCGCTGGCCCGTGTCGGCGCCAGTCTCGGGCTCGATGCACTGGAAACCGCGGCCGGCATCCACCGCCTGGTCTCGGAGAACATGGCCGCCGCCGCCCGCATCCACATCGTGGAGAAGGGCAGGGATCCGCGCCGCTACGCCATGGTCGGCTTCGGCGGCGCCGGCCCTGCCCATGCCGCCGCCGTCGCGCGCATCCTCGGCGTGCGCGAGGTGCTGATCCCGCCCGCCTCCGGCGCCGCCTCGGCACTCGGCTTCCTCGCCGCACCCCTTTCCTTCGAGCAGGCGAGGAGCTTCTCCGCCCGTCTCGACGACGCGGCCGGCCTCGCCGGGGCGGAGGCCGTGCTCGCGGACCTGACCGGCGAGGTTCGCGCGCTCCTTACCGCCGCCGGCACCGCCGCCGCCGACATCGTGGTCGAGCGCAGTGCGGACATGCGCCTCGCCGGCCAGCTCCACGAGATCAACGTGATCCTGCCGCCCGGCACCCTGGACGAGGCTGGCGTGCCCGCGCTGCGCGCCGCCTTCGCCACCGCCTACGCCGCGCGCTACACCCAGGTCTACGACGGCGTGCCGGTGGAGATCGTGGGCCTGCGCATCCGCGCCCGCGGGCCCATGCCCGCGCTGTCGGCACGCGAGGAAACCGCGGCTGCCGCCGGCGCCGCGAAAAAGGGCTCGCGCCGCGCCTGGTTCGAGGGCGGATTCGTCGAAACCCCCGTCTACGACCGCTACGCGCTCGCCGAGGG
>JAJYFW010000534.1 GCA_021785335.1 Pseudomonadota bacterium | reverse complement strand
GGGGCTATCGGCCCCAGGCCCCTTTCATTCCGGACCTCGCCCGGCCCGGGATTCGCCCGGTGGGGGGCTTACGCCGCCTCCTCCCCGCGCGCGGACTCCGTGGCGCGGGTGGCCTCGGTGATCATTTCGATGCGGCCGGTGATCTGGCCGCCGTCCTCCACCTGCAGCCGGCGGCAGCGCGCGGTGCCGAGCACCCTGCCGCTGGCGCGCACGACCAGGTTGCCGCGGGCGGTCAGCGTGCCGTCCAGCGTGCCGGAGATCTCCGCGTCCTCCACCTCCACCTCGCCGCGGAACATGCCGCCGGGCGCGATGGCGAGCTCGGTCGCGTGGATCATCGTGGCCTCGACCGTGCCCTCGACCACCAGGCGCTCGGCATCCTGCACCGTGCCCTGCACCGAGATGCCGCGGCCGACGACGAGCGTGCGGCGCTCCGCCGCGGCGCGCGGCGCCGGGCGCACGACCGAGGCGGAAGGCGAGGACGGCATCGGGGGCGTCGGCGTGCTGGCCGGCGGCGGGTTGGGGTTGAGGGGACGGCTCATGGTCGGGGCCTCCTTCGGGGGCGCGGGACGAAACGGGGGCACGGCAAGCGAGGGGTCGGCGGCGGGGCGCGAGGCCGCGGCCGGCGGTGCGGCCTCGGGCTCCTGCGTGTCCTCAGGGCGGCGGCGCTTGGTGAACAATGGAACCATCCTCTCAGTCAATCGGGGGAGCGGGGTAGCACGCGGGGCGGCGGGGAGTCACGCCATGCCCTCGGCGTGATCGACATCTTGGGGTTGTCCTGCAGGACATGCACCAGGGCTGCGATTCCCAGGATCGGGGCGACGAGATTGAGCACGGGGACGAAGGCGGCGAGCGAGACCACCACGCCCACGCCGACGGCCGGTGCGCGCCGTGCCCGCCAGGCCGCGAGCGCCGGGCCGCGCGGCAGGCGGCGCATCGCCAGCGTCACGAACACGCCGCGCGCATAGGCCCAGCCGGCGACGCCGAGCCAGAGGATGGCGGCGAGCCCCGGCACGAACACCACGCCGCTGTGCAGTGCCACGACGACCAGGACCTGCGCCGCCGCCAGCCGCAGGAACACCGCGACCCCATCCCACGCCTGCGCGGGCAGGCTCGCCGGGCTCACCGGGGGCAGCGCCGGGTACCACCGCGCCTCGACGGAGGCGGCGATGCGGTCGGTGTAGAACGTGGCGATGCCGGTGGCGACCGGGACGAACAGCAGCCACACCGCCCAGGCGGTGGCGAACGCCGCCAGGATTGCGCCGAGCCAGCCGCCGGCGTGCGGGCCGAGAACGATGCCGACGAGGGCGAAGCTCGCGGCGCCGAGGCCAGCGAAGGCCAGCAGCGTCCACAGGATGCTGGCGAGCAGCGCCGCGCGGAAGGCGCGGTCCCGGACCTGCCCCAGGGAGCGCGCCGTGGCGCGCAGCGTGGCGTCGAGCATGCCTCCCCCTACCGCGAAGCCATGGCGGATGTTAGCCGCACCCGTGGCGGTACAGCGACGGAGAGCGGAATGGACGCGCGGTTCGACATCCTCGGCATCGGCAACGCGATGGTCGACGTGGTGGCGCAGGTGGACGAGGATTTCCTCGCCGGGCACGGCATGGCCAAGGGGACGATGACGCTGATCGACGCCGCGGCGGCCGAGCGCATCTACGCGGGCATGCCGGCGGGGCAGGAGAGCAGCGGCGGCTCGGCGGCCAACACCTGCGCGGTGGCCGCGGCGCTGGGCGCCAGGGTCGCCTATTTCGGCTGCGTGGCGGACGACCAGCTCGGCCAGGTGTTCCGCCACGACATCACCGCCTCCGGCGTGCATTTCCCGACGCCGGCCCTTTCCGGCGGGGCGCCGACGGCGCGGTGCCTGATCGCCGTCACGCCGGACGCGCAGCGCACGATGAACACCTATCTCGGCGCCTGCGTCGCGTTCGGCGAGGCGCAGGTGGACGAGGCGATCGTGGCGGCCTCGCGCGTCACCTACCTCGAGGGCTACCTGTTCGACCCGCCGGCGGCGCAGGCGGCGTTCCGCCGCGCCGCCTCGGTCGCGCAGGCGGCCGGGCGGCACGTGGCGCTCTCGCTCTCCGACCCGTTCTGCGTCGGGCGCCACCGCGACGCGTTCCGCGAGCTGGTGCGCACGGGCGTGGACATCCTGTTCGCCAACGAGGCGGAGATCGGCAGCCTCTACGGCGTGGAGCGCGCGGAGGACGCGGTGGCGCTGGTGCGCGGGGAGACGAAGCTCGCGGTGCTGACGATGAGCGAGCGCGGCAGCCTGGTGGTCTCAGGCGACGAGGTGCTGCGGATTCCCGCCGCCGCCGCCGAGGTGCTGGACACCACCGGCGCGGGTGATGCGTATGCCGCGGGCTTCCTCGCCGCCTGGACCGGCGGCCGGCCGCTCGCGGCCTGCGGCGCGCTCGGTGCCGCGGCGGCGGCGGCGGCGATCGCGCGCGTCGGCGCGAGGCCCCCGGCGGTGGTGCTGGAGACGCTGGTCTAGGCGGGCAGTGGAGGCGCCGGCGCGCGTCCTGTAGCCTGCGCGACCTCACCAACGGGAGACGACGATGGACGACCAGAGCTACACCGCGCTGACGCAAGGGATCTCGAAGCGCACGGCG
>JAJYFW010000533.1 GCA_021785335.1 Pseudomonadota bacterium | reverse complement strand
TCGCCGCGGACGCAGCCGCGAAAGGAAGGCGGCGAGCTGCCGGTATGGGTGTTCGGGCTGGTCCCCCTCGTGGTGGCCGCGCTGATGCTGCTGCTCGCGCTGCGGGTGTAGAGCACGTTCCGATCCCGATGGATCGGATGTCGTGCTCTATCTTGTTGATAACCAGAGCATCTTTATCCGATCAGATGACTCCATCTGATCGGATGTTGCTCTAGAGAGGTTTCGGGAGGCGAAGGCGCCGGAACATACGGGGCGGCTCGGCTTGTCTCGTCCCCCGGCGCGCAATAGCATGGCCGATGCCGGTCATTGCCGCGCCGCACCGAGCCGATGCGGCGCAGAGGGTGGCCGGACGATCGCCGCAACTTGATCCCGGCCAACCAGCAGGAGCCACGATGACCCGCCTCGATGCCAAGCTCGCCCGGATCCGCGCGGGGAAGTACCGGCCCAGCGACTTCATCATCGCCGATGCGAAGGACGGCGACATGGGACCGAGCATCACCGCGGCGGGGCCGAAGCGCGAGCGCGACGGCAGCTGGACCCGCCACCGCACCAGGGCCGAGTTCCTCGACCAGGTCAGGGCGATCGTCGCGCAGGACATCGTCGATATCATGCTCGTCTCGGCCTCCAACCTCGAAGTGCTGGCGGCGCAGGGCACGTTCGCCGGCAGCGCGGTGAAACCCGCCATCCGCGCGAACGACACGACCGACATCTGGCGGATGCGCGGCGCCACCTATCACCTTGCGGCGTCGCGTCCGTTCCGCACCGCCGACCTCGCCCAGGCCGCGCGCCTCACCGATCTCGGCCTGTATTCGATGACGTTCTGCAACGATATCGAGACCGACCTCGCCGCGCTGGACGCGTTCGCCGCGTTCCGCGCCGATGCGCGGGCGGCCGGCTTCACCTATTTCCTCGAAGTGTTCAACCCGAACATCGCCTGCGGCATCGACCCGGAACAGATCCCCTTCTACGTCAATGACTGCATTCATCGCTGCCTCGCCGGCGTGATGCAGGCGGACCGGCCGCAATTCCTCAAGATCCCCTATAACGGCCCGAAAGCGCTCGAGGAGCTGGCGTCGTACGATCCGTCGCTGATCGTCGGCGTGCTCGGCGGCAGCGCCGGCACCACGCGCGACACGTTCGAACTGCTGCACCAGGCGGAACGGTACGGCGCGCGCGTCGCGCTGTTCGGCCGCAAGATCAACCTCGCCGAGGATCCGCTCGCCATCGTGTCGCTGATGCGCGAGGTCGCCAACGGCGCGGTCTCGCCGGAGGAGGCGGTGAAGGCCTATCACGGCACGCTGCAGGCACAGGGGATCGCGCCGACGCGCCCGCTCGCCGACGACCTGCTGATCACGGAAGCCCCCCTCAGGCAGCACTGACGCGCCCATGAGCGACATGGCGCGACGTGGCTTCGTCACCGGCGGGACCTGGTGCGTCGACCGCAACCGTGTGGTCGAGTTCTGGCCGGGCGAGGACGGCCTCGTCGAAATCCTGGAGGAACAGGCGCGCGGCGGCGGCTCGGCGTGCAACCTCGCCCTCGGCATCCGGCGGCTCGACGCCGGCATGCCCGTGGAGACCATCGGCGTGGTGGGCGATGACGAAAACGGCCGCCTGCTGCATGCCGCGGCCGCGGCGCACGGCATCGACGCAACCGGGCTCGCCGTCGTCGCGGGCGCGCCGACGCAGTTCACCGACGCCTACACCTCGCGCCGGAGCGGACGGCGGACGCACATCTTCCGGGCCGGCGCCGCCGATGCGCTCACCCCCGATCATTTCGACTTCGCCGCCACCCGCGGCCGCATCCTGCATCTCGGCCTGCCCGGCATCCACGCGCGGATGGACGGCGCCTGGGGCGACGCCGCGAACGGCTGGGTCGCGACCCTGCGCAAGGCGCGGCGGGCCGGGCTGCTGACGAATCTCGAACTGTGCAGCGTTCCGGCCGAACGCCTCGCCGCGCTGGTGCGGCCGTGCCTGCCGGAACTCGATCTGCTGGTCGTCAACGACGTCGAGATCGGCGCGATCGCCGGCATGGCGACATGCGACCATGGAGAGACCGACATCGCAGCCTGCCTGCGCGCCGCGCGCGCGGTTCTGGCCAGCGGCGCGATGCGGCTCGTGGCCGTGCATTTCCCGCGCGGCGCCATCGCGGTCGCGCGCGACGGGACGGTTGCCGCGAAGGCGTCGGTCCGCGTGCCGGAGGCGGAGATCGCCGGCGCCAATGGTGCCGGCGACGCGTTCGCCTCAGGTTTTCTCTACGGTTTTCACGAGGGCTGGGAGACCGCGCGCGCCCTCGCCCTCGCCCACGCCGCGGCGGCCGTCTCGCTGCGCAGCATCGGCACGACCGATGCGATCGAGGCCTGGCAGGACTGCCTCGACATCGCCTGCCGGTGGGGATGGCGGGAGGAACTGACCGGTCTCGGCTGATGCTCTAGTCGAGGTGTACCGGGTTCAGCACGCGGCGCAGGAAGCTCTGCGTCCGCGCCTCGCGTGGCGCGCCGATCACCGAGTCCGGCGGCCCCTGCTCGATGATCGTGCCGGCATCCATGAACACGACCCGATCGGCCACCTCGCGGGCGAAGGCCATTTCGTGGGTCACGACGA
>JAJYFW010000035.1 GCA_021785335.1 Pseudomonadota bacterium | reverse complement strand
CAGGTAACCGGAGCAGAACCGCGCGGCAAAGCCGAGATGGCGCAGCAGCTGCACGAGCAGCCAGGCGGAGTCGCGGCAGGAACCGCGCGCCTCGGCGAGCGTGCGCTCCGGCTCCCAGACGCCGGGTTCCATGCGCACGATGTAGGCGGTGCGCGCCTGCACCGCGCGGTTGAGTGCCACCAGCAGGTCGATGGTGCGGCGGTCGCCCCCGACCATTCCGCGGGCCTCGGCGATCAGGCTGGCGAGCAACGGTCCGGCGGGCGCGCATCGGCGGAACGGCGCCAGTTCCTCGGCGAGCAGCGGATCGTAGGCGAAGGGGAACGTTTCGGACTCTGGTTCGAGGAAGAAGTCGAACGGGTTGATGGTCGCCATGTCGGCGACGAGATCAACGGTGACGTCGAAGCGCTTGACGCGCCCGGGAAAGACGACGCGGGCGAGGAAATTTCCCTGCGGGTCCTGTTGCCAGTTGAGGAAATGCGGTTCGGGCTCGACCTTGATCGTGTAGGCGAGGATGGGCGTGCGCGCATGCGGCGCGGGGCGCAGGCGGATGGTCTGCGGCCCCAGCGCGACCGGGCGATCGTAGCGATAGCTCGTCCGGTGCGTCAGCGCCGCGTGGATGGACATCGGGCGGAACGCCTCATCCGTTGATCATCTGAAACGACGCGGATCGACCAGCGCCACGACTGACGCCGCCTCGCCGGGATCGCGGCCGAGGATGAGGTCGGCGGCGAGCTTGCCGGCGGCGGGCGAGGTCTGGATGCCATAGCCGCCCTGGCCGACGAACCAGAAGAATCCTTCCGCCGCCCCGTCCCAGCCGAAGGCGAGGCTGCGGTCCGGCGTGAAGGTGCGCAGGCCGGCCCAGGAATGTTCCACGCGCTTCACGTCGATCCGCAGGGCCTGCTGCATGCGGTCGATGCCGATGGCGATGTCGAGCTCGTCGGGCTGGATGTCCTGCGCCTCCACGTCGGTCTCGTCCGCGGGCGAGACCATCAGCCGTGTCCGCGCCTCCGGCCGGCAATACCAGGTGTGGTCGCAGTCGTTGAGCAGCGGCCAACCCCCGGCGTCCCAGGGCTGCGGGTCGACGATGGCGCCGGTGCGGCGTTTCGGCTGCAGGCCCAGCGGCTTGACGCCGGCCTGGTTCGCGACCGCGTCCCCCCAGGCGCCGGCGGCGTCGACCAGGATCGGCGCGGAGAAATGCCCGCCGCCGACAATGTCCACCTCCCAGCTTCCCCCGGTGCGCTCGATGCGCCCGGTGCGGCTGCGCAGTGCCAGCGTGCCGCCGTGGTGGCGCAGCAGCTTGAGGAAGCCCTGGTGCAGGGTGGCGACGTCCATGTCGAACGCGTCTTCCTCGATCGCGGCGCGGGTCGCGTAGCCCTCGCGCAGCGCCGGCACCATCTGGCGCAGCGCCGGCAGCGCCATCTCGCGCAGCCCCGTGCCCTCGGCCAGCATCTGGTCAAGCAGCGGCTCCTGCTCCCTGGGAGCGAGGAACACCACGGGGCGCTGCGCCATGATCGGCGCATCGGCAAAACCTTCGGGCGGCTGCTCGAAGAAGCGGCGGGACAGCCCCGTCAGTGCCTGCACATCGGGCGGGCCGTAGTTCTGGATCCAGATCGCCGCGGACCGGCCGGTGGAGTGGTAGCCGGCCGCCTCCTCCGCCTCGATCAGGCCGACGCGATGCGTCGGCGCCAGGTGTGCCGCCGCGGTGGCGCCCGCGATGCCGGCGCCGATCACCAGGATGTCGTATGCGTTGCTCATGCCGCATCGTCCCTTTCCGCGCGCGGCCATGCAAGCCCGCGGCCAGCGCCGCCGCGTTTCGGCCCGGGGTCGCTAGTAGACGATGCTCTCCACGATCGGCGTGCGGGAGCGGATGCGCCCATAGCCGAGCGGCGAAAGGTCGATCGCCTCGAAGCGGCCCCTGGTGATCAGTTCCGCGACGCCGCGCCCGGTCGCCGGCGCGTGCTGCAGCCCGTGGCCGGAGAAGCCGGTGGCGATGATGAGGTTCGCGATCTCGTCGTGTGGCCCGATGACACCGTTATGGTCGAGCGCGTTGACCTCGTAGTGCCCGGCCCAGGCGCGCTCCACGCGCAACTGCTCCAGCGCCGGGATACGGTGCGCGAGCGCCGGCCACAGCACGGCCTCCATCAGCGCGTAATCCGGCTCGAAATCGCCGGTCGCGTCGGGGTCGTTCGCCGCGTCGGGCACGATGCCGCAGATGAACCCCTCGCCTTCCGGGCGGATCCAGGCGCCGGAGGTGTCGAACACCATGGGGAAGCCGGCGTTGGCGAGCGGGGCACGGATGACGAAGACGGTGCGCTTGCGCGGGCTCACGGGCAGCTCGATGCCGAGCGGACGCACCAGCGCGCCGGAGGCGGGGCCGGCCGCGTTCACGCACCAGTCGGCGGCGACGGAGGTACCGTCCTCCAGCATCACGCCGGTGGCGCGGCCCCCCTGGACGATGAAGCCGGTTGCCCGCGCCTCGACATACGTCACGCCCCTCGCCCGCGCGGCGCGGCGGAACGCGGAGAGCAGCGCCCAGGCATCGAACCAGCCCTCGTTGCGGGTGGCGGTGGTCGCGATGCCGAGGTCGGCGGTGTTGAGCCAGGGGTACCGCGCGGCGGCCTCGGCCGGAGTCATTGTCTCGATGGCCGCGCCCTCGGCCGCCTGCATCGCCGCGCATTCGCGCCTGGCCGCGACCGAGCCTTTGTCGCCAAGCACCAGATAGCCGCGCTCGACGAGGCCGATATCGGCGTCGGCGCCGAGGTGGCGGCGCACGTCGCGCAGGAAGGCGGCGCCGAACAGGCTCATGTGGATGTTCACCGGGCAGCCGAACTGGGTGCGGATGGACGCGGCGGAGAGTGCGGTGGAGGAATAGCGATAGCTGGGGTCGCGCTCGATCACGATCACCTCGCCCGCGAAGCCGAGCTCGCGCAGGAACCAGGCGGTGGCGCTGCCAACGATGGCGCCGCCGACGATGGCCACTCTCTCGCTCGTCCTGGGGGGCATGGGCGCGGGCTCCTTGTCATGGCATGCTCGCCCCGGGCGCCCGTTGCCGTCAAACCGGCGGCAGCGTCGCGAACGGAGGACATGCCATGGACATCGCTGCCGCGGATTTTCTGCTCACCGAGCGGCGGGGCGCCATCGCCTGGATCACGCTCAACCGGCCGCGGGCGCGCAACGCGCTCTCGGTCGAGATGATGACCGCGATCGAGGCGGCGCTGGCGGCGGCACGGGACGCGCGCGTGGTGGTGATCGCGGGGAACGGGCCAGGGTTCTGCGGCGGACACGATCTACGGGAGATGCGGGCCAACCCCTCGGCGGAGTTCCAGGCGGCGCTGTTCGCGCAATGCTCGCGGATGATGCAGGCGATCGTGAACCACCCGGCGCCGGTGATCGCGAGCGTGCACGGGATCGCCACCGCCGGCGGCTGCCAGCTCGTCGCCGCCTGCGACCTCGCCGTCGCGGCGGACGATGCGCGGTTCGCGACCTCCGGCGTCAATCTAGGCCTGTTCTGCTCCACGCCCGGCGTGGCGCTGGCGCGCGTGGTGCCGCGCAAGGCGGCGCTCGCGATGCTGCTCACCGGCGACTTCATTCCGGCCTCGGAGGCGCTGGCGATGGGCCTCGTCAGCCGCGTCGTACCCGCGGCGGAGCTCGAGGCCGAGACGATGAAGCTCGCGGAGAAGATCGCGGGCAAGGAACGAACCGCCATCGAGATCGGCAAGCGCACCTTCTACCGCCAGGTCGAGGCGCCGCTGGAGCGCGCCTACGCGATCGCCGCCGAGGCGATGGTGGAGAACATGATGGCGCCGGAAACCGCCGCCGCCATCGACGCCTTCATCAACCGGCCCAAGAGCTAGGAGGCGCGCATGGACACGCCGCATCACACCTATGACCGCGCGACGCAGGATGTCGGCAACCTGGTCGAGTTCGGCCACGTCAACACGCGCGTGCCGGATCAGCGGCTCGCCACCCTGTTCTACGTGACCGGGCTCGGGCTTACGCGCGACCCGTTTCTCATGACGTCCACGGACAACATGTGGATCAACGCGGGGCGCTGCCAGTTCCACCTGCCGAGCGGGCCGGCGCAGGTGCTGCGCGGCGTGGTCGGGCTGGTGATGCCCGACCTCGACGCGCTGGAGCGGCGGCTGACGCGGGTGCGCACGCAGTTGGCCGGCACGCAATTCGACTTCTCTCGCGCCGGCGACGCCATCGAGGCGACCAGCCCATGGGGCAACCGCGTGCGCGTCCACGCGCCCGACCCCGCGCGCTTCCGCGACACCGCGCTCGGCATGCCTTACGTGGAGCTTGCCTGCCAGCCGGGCGCGGCCGCGGGCATCGCGCGTTTCTACCGCGAGATCATGGGCACGCCGGCGCAGCTGGAGGGCGCGACCGCGCGCATCCCCGTCGGGCTCGCCGAGGAGCTGCGCTTCGTCGAGACGGAGGCGGAACAGCCGCCATACGACGGCAACCACATCCAGGTGACGCTCGCCGATTTCTCCGGGCCCTATCGGCGCCTGCTGGAGCGCGGGCTGATCACCGAGGAGAGCGACGAGAGCCAGTACCGGTTCCTCGACATCGCCGATCCCTCGGACGGGCGCGTGCTGCTGCGCGTCGAGCACGAGGTGCGCTCCATGCGCCACCCGATGTTCGCGCGGGTGCTGGTCAACCGGAACCCCGACATCAACAACCGCAACTACGTCCCAGGCGCCGAGACCGCGGACTGGGCGCTGCAACCCTGACCATGACGCTCACACCGACGATCGACCATGTGGTGATCAATGTCCGCGACGCGATGGATGCCGCGGAAGCGCGGTTCCGCGCGCTGGGCTTCGGGCTCACGCCGCGCGGGCATCACACGCTGGGCTCGATCAACCATCTCGCGATGCTGGGTACCGATTATCTGGAGCTGATCGGGGCGCCGCACGACGCCAGGAGATTGGACGTCCTCGACTGGCCGCAGGGGGTAAATGGCATCGTCTTCGCCTCCGAGAATGCCGCGGCGACGGAACAGGCGCTCACCGACGCGGGCGTGGGGCACGAGCAGCCGGGCAGCTTCTCCCGCCCGGTGGCCACACCGCAGGGGCCGCGCGATGCGCGCTTTGCTACGGTACGACTTCGCAACGACACCACGACGGCGGGGCGGCTCTATTTCTGCCAGCATCACACGCGGGAACTGGTGTGGGACGATGCCTGGCGCCACCACCCCAACGGCGCGATCGCCGTCGCCGAAGTGGTGGTCGCGGCGCGCGAGCCGGCACGGCTCGGGGCGCTGTTCGCGCGGATGTTCGGCGAGCGCGCGGTCGGCAACGTCGCCGGCGGCGTCCGGCTCAAGGTCGGGCTCGCCGACATTCTGGTGCTCGACCACGAGGCGACGGCCGCGCGCATCGGCGGCTTCAATGACGAGCGGGACGAGGCGATGGCCGCACTGGTTTTCCGCGTCGCCGACCTCGCCGCCACGCGCGCGGTGCTGGGGGGGCGCGAGCGCATCGGCCCCGAGGAAGCCTTCGGCGCCACGTTGCTGTTCCGGGAGTAAAGCGATGGAGATCCGTCCCCTGCATCCGCTCTTCGCCGCCGAGGCGATCGGGCTCGACCTCGAGACACCGCCTGACGAGGCGACGTTCGCCGCGGCCAGGGATGCGTTCGAGCGCCATTCCGTGCTGGTCGTGCGCGGCCTGGAACATCTCTCGCCGGCCGCCCAGGTCGCGTTCAGCCGCCGCTTCGGCCCGCTCGAGATCCACGTGATGCGCCAGTTCCTGCACCCCGAGCATCCGGAAATCCTGCTCGTCTCCAACGAGAAGCGGAACGCCCAGCCGATCGGGCTCGCCGATGCTGGGCGGTACTGGCACTCCGACCTTTCCTACCTGGCCGAGCCGAGCCTCGGCTCCTTCCTGCTCTCGCGGGTACGCCCGGCGGAGGGCGGGGACACGTTGTTCGCCTCCATGCACGCCGCCTATGACCGGCTGCCGAAGTCGGTGAAGGATCGTATCGATAAGCTTACCGCCGAACACTCCTACGCGGCGCAGGCGGACAAGCGCGCGGCGGCCGGGCAGCGCCCGCCGCTCACGCCCGAGCAGCGCGCCGCGGTGCCGCCGGTGATCCACCCCGTGGTGCGACGGCATGAGGCAACGGGGCGGCCGGCGCTGTTCGTCAACGAGGGTTTCACCACCCGCATCCTCGGCATCCCGGAAGCGGAGAGCGCGGCGATCCTGGAGCAGCTCTTCTCCGCCTCGCGCGACCCCGCGATCCAGTACCGCCATGCCTGGCGCGATGGCGACATGGTGATGTGGGACAACCGGGCGGTGATCCATCTCGCCACCGGCTGTCCGCCGGAGATGGCGCGCACGCTGCACCGCACGACGATCCGCGGTGTGCGTCCGGTCGGAATGGATATGCGGGGAGTTGCGGCATGAGCGTCCTTGTCGTTACCGGCGCGTCCGCCGGCATCGGCGCCGCCACTGCGCTGCTCGCGGCGGAGCGCGGCTGGGATGTCGCGATCTCCTACAAGGGAAACGCGGCGGGGGCGGAGAAAGTCGCGGCGGGGATTCGCGCGGCCGGGCGACGAGCTTTCTCCATGCGCGCGGATGCCGCCAACGAGGCCGAGACCGTCGCGTTCTTCGCGCGCGTGGATGCCGAGCTCGGGTCGCTCGACGGGCTGGTGAACAACGCTGGCATCACCGGCCCGGCGCAGCGCATCGACGACGTGACGGGCGCTATGCTCACGGAGCTGTTCGCCATCAACATCACCGGCACGTTCCTCGCCACCCGCGAGGCGATCAAGCGCATGGCGAAAGATCGCGGCGGCAAGGGCGGCGCGATCGTCAACGTCTCCTCGCGCGCGGCGGAAATCGGCGGCGGCGGCACCTGGGTGCACTATGCCGCGAGCAAGGGCGCGGTGGACAGTGCGACCATCGGTGCCGCGCGGGAGCTTGCCCCGCGCGGCATCCGCGTCAACGCGGTCGCCCCTGGCCCGATCGATACCGAGATCCACGCCAAGGCCGGGGTCGGGGACCGGCTCGCGCAGCTCGCGGCGGTGGTGCCGATGGGTCGCGCGGGAACGGTGAACGAGGTCGCGCGCGCGATCCTGTTCCTGCTCTCCGAGGAAAGCTCCTACATCACTGGCGCGGTGCTGCCGATAGGCGGCGGCAGGTAGTTACGCCGTCGTGTTGAGCGCCGAGGACAGCGCGGACGCTGGGGACGCGGCGCTGGCGCTCGATGATGGCGCATCGGGGATGCCGTCGCCGTCCGGGTCGGAGGCGGTGGGCTGGTGGTGATCGTGGTGGCGCGCGCCCTGCGTGCCGGCGGACTGCGCGGCGCTGGCCGGGTTGATAAAGCTCGCGGGGCTGATCGGGCCGATGCTGGTCATGTCGCGGTTCTCCGTTGCGGAGCGCCCACGCTGTGCTCGGAGGGTTACCAGCGCGTCAACCGGCGGCCTCGAGCAGCAGGTGGTCGCGGAATTTCTCCCGCAGCGTGAGCTTGGAGATTTTGCCCGTCGCCGTGTGCGGCAGGGCGTCGACGGTGATCACGTCGTCGGGCAGCCACCATTTCGCGACCTTGCCTTCCAGGAAAGCGAGCATCGCCTCGCGCGAGATGCTCTGGCCGGGCTTGGTGACGACCAGCAGCAGCGGACGCTCGTCCCATTTGGTGTGGCGCGCCGCGATCACCGCGGCCTCCGCGACCGAGGGATGGGCGACCGCGAGGTTTTCCAGCTGGACGGAGCTGATCCACTCGCCACCGGACTTGATCACGTCCTTGGAACGATCCGTGATCTCCATGTAGCCGTCGGGGTCGATGCTGGCGACATCGCCGGTCGCGAACCAGCCTTCGGCGTCCAGCGCGGAGCCGGGCTTGTCGCCGTAATAGGCGCTGGCGACGAAGGGGCCGCGCACCTGCAGGTGCCCGCTGTGCGCGCCATCCCACGGCAGCTCGGCGCCCTGCTCGTCCACGATGCGCATCTCGACATTGAACAGGGCGCGGCCCTGTTTCTCGCGCAGGCGCATCGCGGCCCCCGCGTCCAACCCCGCCGTTGCCGCATTCGGGCCGTTATAGGTGCCGACGGGCGACATCTCCGTCATGCCCCAGCCCTGGTCGACCCGCACGCCATAGTCGGCGAAGCCCTCGATGAGCATGCGCGGACAGGCGGAGCCGCCGACCAGCATGCGCTTGAGCGTCGCGAGCCGCTCGCCGCTCGTGCGCAGGTGCTGCAGCAGGCCGAGCCAGACCGTCGGCACGCCGGAGGTACAGGTGACGCCTTCCTCGTTCATCTGCCGCGCCAGCGAGGCGCCGTCCAGGAAGCGGCCGGGCATCACCAGCGAGGCGCCGACCATCGGGCAGGCATAGGGCGTGCCCCAGGCGTTGACGTGGAACATCGGCACCACCGGCAGGCAGCGGTCCGTGGCGCCGAGGCCCATGACGTCCGGCACCGCGACCGCGAAGGCGTGCAGCAGCGTCGAACGGTGGCTGTAGAGCGCGCCCTTCGGCCGCCCCGTCGTGCCGGAGGTGTAGCAGAGCGCGGCGGCGCTGCGTTCGTCGAACACCGGCCAGGACGCGATCGGGTCTTCCAGCAGTTCCTCGTAGCAGAGCGCGGCGGGCTCCGCGGGCATCGTCTCGCGCGGGGCCATGAAGACGACGTGCCGAAGCGCGGGCACGCGCGGGGCGGCCTTGGCGACGAGGGGCGCAACGAGCGGGGCGAACATCGGGTCGGCGAACAGCAGCACGTCGCCGGCATGGTTGAGGATGTAGCTGATGTCGTCCGCCGAGAGCCGCGGGTTGACGGTGTGGCAGATCGCCCCGGTGCCGGAGATCGCGTAATAGAGTTCGACGTGGCGGTGGTCGTTCCACGCCAGGGTCGCCACCCGGTCCCCCGGCTTCACCCCAAGGCGGCCAAGGGCGCGGGCGAGGCGGCGGGCGCGCAATTCCGCCTCAGGATAGGTCTCGCGCACCGTGCCGCCATCCGAGGTCCGGGCCACGATGCCGCTCGCGCGGTGGTTGCGCGCGGCGTGCGTGATGATGCCGCTGATGAGCAGCCCCTGGTCCTGCATCAGGCCGAGCATCCGTTTCCTCCGTCGCTTCTTACCGCCAGCATAGGGGCAGGCGGGCATGCCGCGCCACGGTCTTGCCGCCCGGGGCCGGCGCTCCTATGCGGGTCACATGAGTTCCGCAACGACCCCGTTCGACCTCGCGATCATCGGTGGCGGCGTCAACGGCGCCGGCATCGCGCGCGACGCCGCCGGGCGCGGCTGGCGCGTGCTGCTGGCGGAACAGGCCGATTTGGCCTCCGGCACCTCGTCCGCCTCGACCAAGCTGATCCATGGTGGGCTGCGCTACCTGGAATATTACGAGTTCCGCCTGGTGCGCGAGGCGCTGACCGAGCGGGAGGTGCTGTGGGGCATCGCGCCGCACATCGTCTGGCCGCTGCGTTTCGTGCTGCCGTACCAGGCAGGGCTGCGGCCGGCCTGGATGCTGCGCGCCGGGCTGTTCCTCTACGACCACCTCGGTGGGCGCAAACTGCTGCCGCCCACGCGGACGCTGCTGCTCGACCGCGACGAGGCGGGCATGCCACTGAAGCCGGGCTTCCACCGCGGCTTCGAGTATTCCGATTGCTGGGTGGAGGATTCGCGCCTCGTCGTGCTCAACGCGCGCGACGCCGCGGCGCGGGGGGCCGAGATCCTGACGCGCACGCGCTGCGTCTCGGCGCGGCGGGCGGAGGGGCTGTGGCACCTCACGCTGGAGGATGGCGGAGGCACGCGCGAGGTGGCGGCGCGTACGCTGGTCAACGCCGCCGGACCCTGGGTGGGCGAGGTGCTCGGCAGCGTGGTGCGCGACAACGCGCGGGCGAAGGTGCGGCTGGTCAAAGGGAGCCACATCGTGGTGCCGCGCCTGTTCGCGCACGACCGCTGCTACATTTTCCAGAACGCCGACCGGCGCATCATCTTCGCGATCCCGTACCAGGAGCATTTCACCCTGATCGGCACCACCGATCGCGACTACACGGGCGACCCTGGCGCGGTGCGCATCGACGAGGGGGAGATCGCCTATCTCTGCGCCGCCGCCAGCGAATATTTCCGCGAGCCGGTGAAGGCGGAGAACATCGTCTGGACCTACTCCGGCGTGCGCTCGCTCTACGATGACGGCGCCTCCGCCGCGCAGGAAGCCACGCGGGACTACGTCCTCGACCTCGAGGCCGGCGAGGGCGCCGCGGCGCTGCACGTGTTCGGCGGCAAG
>JAJYFW010000532.1 GCA_021785335.1 Pseudomonadota bacterium | reverse complement strand
CGCCAGCGGACGCCAGGGCTCCGCGGTCAGCGGCACGCTGGCGAACAGGGTCACCTCCTGCGCCTCCGGCAGTCCCACCCCGGCGGCGGTCAGGGCCTCGGGATCGACGGCGCAGGCGCGGTGCAGGACATGCAGGCCGGGGGGGACGATGCGGCCATCGGACTGGGTGCGCCGGTCGCCGTGCGCGAACAGGCACGCGCCGTCGCTGTAGAGGAAATTCGCCGGGCCGAGCGGGCGCAGCGCGGCGGCGAACGCCGTTACCACGGCGGCGCGGGCGGCGGGATCGGGCGGCGCCGGCCCGTCCCACAGCGGCGCCAGGCGCGCGAGCAGCAGGCAGAACGCGGCTTCGGAATCGGTCGCGCCAAGCGGGCGGAAGCGCGGCGCGGCCTCGGACTGCTGGGCCTGGATGCCGCGCAGATTGCCGTTATGGGCGAACACATGCATCCGCCCGCCGAGTTCGCGGGCGAACGGCTGCGTGTTGGCCAGGCCGCGCGCACCCTGGGTGGCGTGGCGCAGATGCGAGAGCACGAGTGGCGCGGCCAGCGGCGCGGCGGCCAGGGCGGCCACGATCGGATCGCCCTCGGCCGGCCCCGGCGCCTTGAACAGGCGGATGTCGATCCCGTCGTGGAACACCGCGCCCCAGCCGTCGCCGAGGCCGGTCTCGCTGCGCCCGCGCCTGGCAAGCCGGCCGAGCGAGAGACGCACCGTGGTCGGCAGCCGGCTCGACATCCCGAACAATTCGCACATACGCCCACCCTCTTGGTCCGCCCCTTGGCCCGCCACATCCCCGGCGGCGTTTCTCTACCACGGTGGCGTTCCCGTCGGCGCGCGCCGGGCCGGTCAGGGGCGATCCCGGCGGGCGGCTGCCATGCGGGCACCGGCGGGGACGGGGGCTTGCCCCCGGCCGTCAATGCGCCAAACTCCCATGTTGCATTGCAATATGGAGCCGTCGCCGATGCCGCTCAGCCCGCCCGCCGCGCGCGTGCCCCTGCACACCCGCGCCATCACCATCCGCGGCTACCAGCGCGAGGACGGCCTCTACGACATCGAAGCGCAGTTGACCGACACCAAGACCTACGACTTCGTCAACGACGACCGCGGCCTGATCGAGGCCGGGGAGCCGCTGCACGGCATGTGGCTGCGCCTGACCGTCGATGAGGGGATGCGGGTGGCGCGCGCCGAGGCTGCGACCGACCACAGCCCCTATGCGATCTGCCCGCGCGCGGCGCCGAACTTCGCGCGGCTGGAGGGGCTGGTGATCGGCAAGGGCTTCCTCAAGCACGCCGCCGAGCGGGTGGGCGGCGCGGTGGGCTGCACCCATCTGCGCGAACTGCTGCAACAGGTGGCGACCACCGCCTACCAGACCATCAACCCGGCCCGGGCGCGGCGCGAACTGGCCGCCGCCGCTCACCCGGGGGGGCACCCGGATGGCGAAGCGATGGACGCGCGGATCAGCCAGCATTTCGGCGGCCCGCCGCGCATGATCGGCACCTGCCTGGCCTATGGCACCGACAGCCCGGTGGTGAAGCGCCGCTGGCCGGAACTCTATACCGGGAGCTGACGAAGGCCGGGGATCACACGAACAGCGCGGCGATCTCCGCCGGGCGCACGTCTTCGATCCGGGCCGGGGTCCAGCGCGGCTGGCGGTCCTTGTCCACCACCATGGCGCGCACGCCCTCGACGAAGTCGGGATGGCGCATGGTGGTGTGGGTCAGCGCGAACTCGGCATCCAGGCAGCGCGCCAGGGTGCGCCCCTCGCCCTCGCGCAGCAGCCGCAGCGTCCAGGCGAGCGCGGAGGGGGACACGCCGCGCAGCACGGCCTCGGTCTCCCGCGCGAAGTCGCCGGGCTCCGCCGCCAGACGTGCCATCAGTTCGGGGATGGTGTCGGCGGAGAAGCAGCGGTCGATCGCCTCCCGCCGCGGGGCCAGGGCGAAATCGGGCAGCGGCGCGGCGTGGCGGGCCAGCGCGGCGATGCCGTCGGCGGCGAGTTCGGCGCGCAGCGCCGGCAGCGCCGCGCGGGGGGTGAAATTTGTGGCCAGCCCGGCGTGCACCGCGTCCGCGCCCGTCACCCGCGCGCCGGTCAGGCCGAGATAGGTGCCAAGCCGACCGGGCAGGCGGGGCAGGAAGAAGCTCGCGCCGATATCGGGGAAGAAGCCGATCGCGGTCTCCGGCATCGCGAACACCGCGTGCTCGGTCGCGACCCGGTACGGGGCGTGGACCGACACGCCGATGCCGCCGCCCATGCAGATGCCGTCGATCAGCGCGACATAGGGCTTGGGGTATTCGGCGATCATCCGGTTGAGCGCGTATTCCTCGGTGAAGAACGCGTCGATCGGCGGGCGGTCGCCGTCGATCTGGTGCTGGCGCAGCGCGCGGATGTCCCCGCCGGCGCAGAATGCGCGCTCGCCGGTGCCCTCGATCAGCACCAGATGCACATGCGGGTCGGCGCGCCAGTGCTCCAGCGCATGGGCGATGGCCCGGATCATCGGCAGATCGAGCGCGTTGAGCGCGCGCGGGCGATTGAGCCGGATGCGTCCGGCCCGCCCGTCGCGCTCCGCGATCACGCTGTCCTGGTGCGGCATGCGGTGCGTCTCCTCGCTGGCGG
>JAJYFW010000531.1 GCA_021785335.1 Pseudomonadota bacterium | reverse complement strand
CCAACGGTCGTTCACCGCCTTGAAGTGGTCGACGTCGATCATCACCAGCGCCAGCGCCCCGTCGCGCCCCGATGCCAGCCGTGCCGCGAGGTCACGCATCAGGTAGCGCTGGTTGTACAGCCCGGTGAGCGGGTCGATCAGCGCCAGCTCGATCGCGTGGCCCATCTCGTTGCGCAGCCGCTCCTGGTAGACGCGCCGGCGGATCTGGTTGCGCGCCCGCGCCCGAAGCTCGTTGGCGTCGATCGGGCGCATCACCCAGTCATTTGCCCCGAGGTCGAACCCGCGCAGGATCCGCCCCTTCTGCTCGGGCTCCGCGATCAGCAGCAACGGAATGTCCTGCGTCGCCTCCGCCGAGCGCAGCCGCGAGGCGAGCCGCAGCGGGTCGTCCACGGTCATCGACAGGCTCAGCACCACGAGGTCGAGCGCCAGGCCCGCCGCGAGCGTCGAGGCCTCGGCCTCGCTGCCGGCGCGCCCGGCCACGATGCCGTCGCGCGCCAGCGCGTCCTGCACGGCGAGCGCGTCCGCCTCGTTGTCGTCGACCACCAGCGCCCGCGCGCCGGCGACGGAGGGCGGCACGAACTCGTCCTCGGCGCCGCGCATCGGCGCCGAGCGGTTGCGCCACTCGTCGAGCAGCCGCTTGAGGCGCACCAGCGACTTCACGCGCGCCAGCAGGGTCTCGAAATCGACGGGCTTGGTCAGGAAATCGTCCGCCCCGGCCTCCAGCCCCGCGATGCGCTCGCCGGCCTCGTGCAGCGCCGTCACCATCACCACCGGGATGTGGCGCGTGGTCGTCGCCCCCTTCATCCGGCGGCAGACCTCGTAGCCGTCCATGTCCGGCATCATCACGTCCAGCAGCACCAGGTCCGGCTGCCAGGCCCGCGCCGCCTCTAGCGCGTCGGCGCCGCAGGAAGCGGTTCGTACGTCGTAATACTCCTGCCCCAGCCGCGCCTCGAGCAGGCGGGCATTGGCGGCGACGTCATCCACAACGAGGATTCGAGCCGTCATCGAGCCTTGTCACTCCACGTGCATAGTTGCCCGGCAACGGCGGAAAACGCCACCCTGGGCCGCCCACGCGCGCGAACCAGAGCGTTCATCCTCTCCTCATGCATGATTTCAGATTATCGCGAACTGTCTTTACGAATTCATACAGTCGCGAGGACCCGGGGCCACGACAAGTTTTGTCGCGGCCGAGCCATGTCCGCTGTAACAAATCGTCACGTTCCGGCGGCGCCCGCGCGCCCGGCGCCACCCTTCGGCCGCGGTGCCCGCCTAGTTCCCCGCCAGCCGGTCGACCGCCGCCTGCACCCCGCCCCGCCGGTGCGGAATCCCCGCCGCGCGCAGCCCCATCTCCACGCCGCCCAGCGTGCCCAGCAGCGAGAGGTCGGACAAATCCCCGAGATGGCCGATGCGGAACACCCGGTCCTTGAGCGGCCCGAGCCCGTTGCCCAGGCTCATGTTGTATTTTTCCAGGATCACCGCCCGCAGCGCGTCGGCACTGTGCCCCTCCGGCACCCGCACGGCGGTCAGCGAGGATGAATACTCGCGCGGCTCCGCACATTGCGTCTCCAGCCCCCAGGCCGAGACCGCGCGACGCGTCGCCTCCGCATGCCGGTCGTGGCGCGCGAACACGTTCTCCAGCCCCTCGTCGAGCAGCATCGCCAGCGCCGCGTCCAGCCCGAACAGCAGGTTGGTGGACGGGGTGAACGGAAAATACCCGGTGGCGTTGGCCGCGATCATCGGCCCCCAGTCCCAGTAGCTCCGCGGCAGCTTCGCGGCTTTCCCCGCCTCCCGCGCCTTGGCGCTGACGGCGTTGAACGACAGGCCGGGCGGCAGCATCAGCCCCTTCTGCGAGCCCGCGACCGTGACATCGACGCCCCACTCGTCGTGCCGGTAATCGATGCTGGCGAGCGAGGAGATCGTGTCCACCATCAGCAGCGCCGGATGCCCCAGCGCGTCCATCGCCGCCCGCACCGCCGCGACCCGGCTCGTGCACCCGGTCGAGGTCTCGTTGTGCACCACGCACACCGCCCGGATCGCATGCGCCTTGTCCGCCGCCAGCGCCGCCGCGAGCGCGTCCACATCCGCCCCCCGCCGCCAGTCCGTCTCGACGAACTGCGCCATCAGCCCCAGCCGCTGCGCCATCTCCTGCCACAGCGTCGCGAACCATCCGGTGCGGCACATCAGCACCCTGTCGCCGGCCGAGAGCGTGTTCACAAGCGCCGCCTCCCACGCCCCGGTGCCGGAGGCCGGGTAGATCACCACGTCCCCCTCGGTCTTGAAGATGCGCCGCAGATTGGCCAGCACCCGCAGCCCCAGCGCGCCGAATTCCGGCCCCCGGTGGTCGATGGTCGGGTTGTCGATCGCGCGCAGCACCTGGTCCGGCACGTTGGTCGGGCCGGGGATCTGCAGGAAATGCCGGCCGGGACGATGGGACATCGTGGTTCCTCCTGAACCTTCCATCCCGCAACGATGCGCGCGGCACCAATGAATAACCCGCCTGAAACCGGTGACGGGAATCAATCACCCGCCGGGCATACAAGCGCCCCCGCAGCGGCTAGGTTCGCGCCATGCACGACTCCCGCCTCGCCACCCGCCTGCGCCGCGAGATCGGA
>JAJYFW010000530.1 GCA_021785335.1 Pseudomonadota bacterium | reverse complement strand
CGCCTGCTGCTTAAGGATTTCGCCACCGATGCGCATGTCCTCGGCGGTGTCGGACGACATCACCCACAGCCGCAGGATGTCCGCGCCATACTGCGCGATCACCTCCTCCGGCGCGACGACGTTGCCGAGCGACTTCGACATCTTGCGCCCCTGCTCGTCCATGACGAAGCCATGCGTGAGCACCGCCTTGAACGGCGCGCGCCCGCGCGTGCCCACCGCCTCGAGCAACGAGGAATGGAACCAGCCGCGGTGCTGGTCCGAGCCCTCGAGGTAGAGGTCGGCCGGCCAGGGCAGGCCGCGCGCCTCCAGCACGAAGGCGTGGGTCGATCCGGACTCGAACCAGACATCGACGATGTCCATCACCTGCTCGTAGTCCGCGGGATCGCGGCCGGCGCCGAGGAAGCGCTCGGGCGGGGAGGAATACCAGGCGTCCGCCCCCTCGGTGGCGAAGGCCTCGACGATGCGGTCCACCACCGCCTGGTCGCGCAGCACCTCGCCCGAGGCACGGTGCACGAAGACGGCGATCGGCACGCCCCAGGCGCGCTGGCGGCTGATGCACCAGTCCGGCCGCGCCGCGACCATGGAGCCGATGCGGTTGCGCCCCTGCTGCGGCACGAAATGCGTGGCCGCGATCGCGTCCAGCGCCTTGGCGCGGATTCTGGTCTCGCCGTCGAGCGCGATGAACCATTGCGGTGTCGCGCGGAAGATCAGCGGCGCGCGGGAGCGCCAGGAATGCGGATAGGAATGCACCAGCTTGCCGCGCGCGAGCAGCATGCCGGCATCCGCCAGCGCCTCGCAGACCGCGTCCGCCGCCTTGTAGACGTGCAGGCCCGCGAACAGCGGCACCCAGGCGTTGAACGTGCCGTCCGGCCCCACCGTGTCCGGCACCTCGATGCCGTTGGCCCGGCCGAGATAGAAATCCTCCTCGCCGTGGCCGGGCGCGATGTGGACGAAGCCGGTGCCCTGGTCGGTGGTGACGAAATCGCCGGCGAGCACCTTCACGTCGTAGTCGTAGCCGCGGCCGCGCAGCGGATGGGCGCAGACGCTGCCCACCACCTCCGCGCCCTTCACCACGCGGATCACGTGATGCGCGGTCACGCCGGCCTCGTTGAGAAAGGCGGGCAGCAGCGGCAGCGCCACCAGCACCTGGCGGCGGAACGGCGCCTCGAGCTGCACCAGCGCGTAGTCGAAATCCGGCCCGGCGGCGATGGCGCGGTTGCCGGGCATGGTCCAAGGCGTGGTGGTCCAGATCACCACCTCGGCGCCCTGGAACGGTCCCGCAACGACCGGGAAGGCGACGAAGATCGTCGTCGAGGTGTGGTCGTGGTACTCGATCTCCGCCTCGGCGAGCGCCGTCTTCTCGACCGGCGACCACATCACCGGGCGCAGCCCGCGATAGAGCGCGCCGTTCATCAGGAAGCGGCCGATCTCGCCGGCGATCGCGGCCTCGGAGGGGTAGTCCATGGTGGCGTAGCGGTGCGACCAGTCGCCGAACACGAAGAGGCGGCGGAACTCCTGCTCCTGCACGCCCATCCAGTGCGCGGCATAGGCGCGGCACTCGGCGCGGAAGTCGATCACCGGCACCGAATCCTTGTCGCGCCTGGCCTTGCGGTATTCTTCCTCGATCCGCCACTCGATTGGCAGGCCGTGGCAGTCCCAGCCAGGGATATAGTTGGCGTCGAACCCGCCCATCTGCGCGGCGCGGTTCACCACGTCCTTGAGGATCTTGTTGAGCGCGGTGCCGATGTGCAGGTGGCCGTTCGCGTAAGGCGGGCCGTCATGGAGGATGAACAGCTTCCTCCCGGCGGAGGCTTGGCGCTGTCGTTCCCACAGGTTCATCGCCTCCCAGCGCGCGAGCATGGCCGGCTCGCGCTTGGGCAGGTCCGCGCGCATCGGGAAGCCGGTCTGGGGCAGGAAGACGGTATCACGGTAGTCGGTCATGAACTCTCGTTCCGTTGCAGTTTCCGGCTCCGCCGGGGCGCAGTGTCCGGCTCCGCCGGGGGGCGAGGGCGCCCAGGCCCTTGCATCCCAATGATCAGGGGTCTGGGGCCGACGGCCCCGGCGGGTCAAGGGCGGAGCCCTGCCTTACTATCTCTCGCGCCTGCTGTGCATCCTTGGCGATCTGCTGGCGGAGCGCCTCGAAGCTGGGGAATTTCCGCTCCTCGCGCAGGAACGCGAGCAGCGAGACCCCCACCTCCTGGCCATAGAGATCGTCCGAGAAATCGAACAGGTGCGCCTCGACACGGCTTTTCGGCGCCACGCCGAGGGTGGGCCGGCGGCCGATATTCGCCACCCCGGGCACGCATCGCCCGTCCGCGAGCTGAACGCGCACCGCATAGACGCCGCGCGCCGGCTCCAGGTGCCGGCCGAGTGGCACGTTGGCGGTGGGAAACCCGATCGTCCGCCCCCGCGCGTCGCCGTGCTCGACCGTGCCCCGGATGGTCCAGGGCCGGCCGAGCAGCGCCGCCGCGCGCTCCGGGTACCCGTCCTGCAGCAGCCGGCGGATGCGCGAGGAGGAAACCGGCCCTTCCGCGTCGGCCAGCGGCGGCACCAGCGTAAGCCCGATCCCCAGCGCCTCGGAGCGTTCGGCGAGGAAGGCCGTGTCGCCGCCC
>JAJYFW010000529.1 GCA_021785335.1 Pseudomonadota bacterium | reverse complement strand
CGGCGTGCGGGGCGGCGGTGGCCGGCACCGCTCGATGGCGGGGCGCGGCCGGGCGCGCCGGCGCGGGCGGCGCCGGGATCGCCGGCGGGCGGCGGAACAGGGCGCGGCAGAGCGGGCGGAGCAGGCGGGCGAAGCGCGGATCGGCGGCGATCAGGGCGCGGGCCTGCGGATCGTCGAGCAAAGCGCGGAGCTGGGACGCGGCGGCGGTGGCCTCGGGCACCGGGGCGAGCAGCCAGGCGCGGCGGCGCGGCAGGTCGGGGCCGCGGACACGCTTGCGCGGGCCGGCGCGGCGGGCGCGGGGACGCGGCTTCGGCGCGCCCTCGGCGAGGATGGCGAAACGCGCGGCCATGCGGCGCAGGCGGGACCAGAGCAGGATGACGAGCGGCTGCGACGCCGGGCCGAACGCGCCCTTCGCGCCGCGCGCGGCGACGGCGCGGCAGAGCCCCTCGATGATGGCGGCGAAGCGGGCGGCGAGCGACATAAACGGAAAAAGAACATGAACGGGCGGGGGTGGGCAAGACCCGCCTGCCCCGCCCCGCGCGGGTTTACAGCGGCGGACCCCGCCCCCACCTAACCCGCATCCGCGCCGCCCGAGGCGGCATCGACATCCATCCCGGCCCCGGGACGCGCCTTGGCTTCCGCCCGCCGCCGCGCGGCGCGCATTGCCGCTCCCGGAGCCCGCCCCGCCGGGCGCAACAGCGGAGGAACAAGGACGCATGCAAAAGGTTGTGGCAGGAACGGCATCGTTCTGGGCGGCGCATCTGTCGACCATCATCGGTGTCGCGACCGCGCTGCTGATCGGCATCGCCGGAACGGCGGTGGCGCGGGCGGCGCTCGGGATTCTCGTGCGCTGGTCGGACCGGCACGGCCGCACCTTCCGCGCCGCCATTCTCGGGCACCTGCTGCTGCCGGTGGTGATCGCGGTCTGGGCGCTCGCGGCGTATTTCGCGGCACTCGCCGTGGCGACGCCGCTGCACCTGGTCGGGCTGCTCGGCATCCTGCCCGCCGTGCTCAAGGTGTTCATGCTGCTGACGATCGCCTGGGCGGCGCTGCGCGTCGTCGCGGTCAGCGAGAGCGCCTATCCGGCGCATGTCTGGTCGAAGCGGGGCGAGAACCCGGACCCGATGCTGGTGGACGCCATCGGCAAGATCACGCGCATCCTCGTGGTCGCGGTGATCGGGCTGATGATCCTGCGGGTGCTGAACTTCTCGATCGCCAGCCTGCTGGCCTTCGGCGGGGTGGCCGGCATCGCGGTCGGCTTCGCCGCGCAGGGTGTGACCGCCAACCTGTTCGGCGCGCTGGTGGTCTATCTCGACCGGCCGTTCAAGGTGGGCGAGTGGATCGTGCTGCCGGCGCAGAACGTGTTCGGCACGGTCGAGCATATCGGCTGGCGGACCACCACGCTGCGCGGCTTCGACACCCGGCCCTATTACGTGCCGAACCAGATCTTCAATTCGTCGGTCGTGCAGACGCCGCCGCGGATGCAGGCGCGGCAGATCAACACCACGATCTCGATCCGCTACGCCGATTTCGACCGGCTGGCGGCGATCACCGAGGCGTGCCGCGCGCATGTCGACAACCATCCGGACATCGACCAGTCGCTCGGCGCGATGGTGTATTTCGACCAGTACGGCAACCACGCGCTGCAGATCATGATCTGGTGCTTCACCCGCACCGTGGTGTGGAAGGAATCGCTCGCGATCCAGGAGCGGCTGCTGATCGAGCTGGGGCGGATCGTGCGGCAGCACGGGGCGGAGCTGGCGGTGCCGGTCTCGCAGGTGGAGATTACCTCACCGATGCCGGTGCCGGCCGAGCCGCCGCGGCACCCGGCGATGCAGGCGCGGTGAGCCGGGGCCGGGCGGCGGTCAGGCGCGGGGGCGGGTGACGCCGATCATGTCGCCCTCGCGGACGATGGCGGCGAGCTCGGCCTCGGACCAGCCCTCGGTGCCGGCGGGGCGCATCGGCAGCACCATCCAGCGGTAATCGGCCGTGCTGTCGACGACGCGGATGGCGGTGGCCGCCGGCAGTTCGGTGCCCCATTCGGCGATCAGCCCGCGCGGGTCGCGCACCGCGCGGGCGCGGTAGGCGGCGGACTTGAACCAGAAGGGCGGGTAGCCGAGCACCGCGCGGGGGTAGCAGCTGCACAGGGTGCAGACGACGAGGTGGTGGATGCCCGGCGTGTTCTCGACCACGCCGAGCGGCGGCAGGCCGCGCATCGGGATGTCGAGCAGCTCGGCGGCGCGGGCGCCGTCCGCCAGCATCAGCGCCTTGTAGTCCGGGTCGGTCCAGGCCTTGGCGACCATGCGCGCGCCCTGGGCCGGGCCGCCGCCATCGGTGATGCGGATGCGCTCGGCGATTTCATCCGCCGAGGCGATGGATTTCGCGGCGAGCAGCGACCGCAGGCCGGCAAGCAGCGTCGCGCTGTCCGCGTCGCGCCAGGTCATGCGGCCTCCAGCCAGTGTTCGTAGAGCTCGATCAGGATCTCGTCGCCGGCCGGATGCGGCCACGGATCGGCGGCGGGCCAGAGATCGGCCTGGCGGAAGCGGACGTGATAGAGTGCCACCGGCTTCGCCGGGCGGGCGAAGGCGAGATCCTCCGGATTGGGAAAGTCGCCGA
>JAJYFW010000528.1:1883-2621 GCA_021785335.1 Pseudomonadota bacterium | reverse complement strand
GCGTCGGCAACATGGGCGGGCCCATGTGCCGCAACATCATCCGCAACACCAATCACGCGGTCACGGTGTTCGACCTCAACCCCGAGGCGGTCGCCGCCTGCACCGCGATCGGCGGCGCCGCCGGCGCCTCCACCGCCGCCGTCGCCGCGGCGTCGGACGTCGTGTTCACCTCCCTGCCGATGCCGAAGCATGTGGAGGAGGTCACGCTGGGCGCGGCCGGCATCGCCGCGCACGCGAGGCCCGGCACGGTGGTGATCGACCTGTCCACCAACTCCCCGGCCACCGCGCGGCGCGTGGAGGCAGGGCTCGCCGCCAAGGGCGTGAAGATGCTGGAAGCGCCGGTCTCCGGCGGCGTGCCGCGCGCGACCGACGGCACCATCGTCATCATGGTGGGCGGCGACGCGGCGCTGTTCGAGGCGAACCTGCCGCTGCTGAAATCCTTCTCGCGCGAGGTGATCCACGTCGGCGCGGTCGGCATGGGATCGGTGGCGAAACTGTGCAACAACATGCTGGCGTTCTGCAACGCCGCCGCCGCGTCCGAGGCCCTGCTGCTGGGCGCCGCCGCCGGGATCGACGTGCACAAGCTGTACGACGTGATCTGCAACGCCTCGGGCAATTCGGACGCGTTCCGCGGCCTGGGGCCGAAGGCGTTCGCGCGCGATTTCAAGCCGGGCTTCGCGCTCGATCTCGCGCACAAGGACCTGCGGCTGGCGCTGGAAATGGCCGACGAGCTGGGCA
>JAJYFW010000528.1:0-1873 GCA_021785335.1 Pseudomonadota bacterium | reverse complement strand
TGACGCTGATGCGCACCGCGCGCGCGCACGGCATGGGCGGGGACGATTCGAGCTCGGTGCTGCGGGTTTACGAACAGGCGCTGGGGCGGGAGGTGAAGTAGCCGCCGCCCGGCCCCGCGGGTCAGCAGCGCGACGGCAAGGGTTCGAACGCCACCAGTTTGCCGTGCATCACGAAGTCGCCGAAATCCATCCGCAGATCGTCGGCGACGCCGTTGGTCCAGTAGCGCATCCCCACCGCGTAGTCCGGCAGCATCTTGCCCGCCTTGACGCCGAAGAAAGCGATCTCCACCCGCGCGCTGGGCAGCGCCGAGAGCGCGGGCCAGGCCGTCCGCTCGGGCGGCAGCGTGCCGGTCGCGACGATCGCGCTGAGTTCCGCGCCGGCGTCGTCCGTGCCGTCGAACACCGGCAGCGTCAGGAAGCGCTGGCCGGCCTCGGCGGCGCGGATCACCGCGGCAGTATGTGCCATCGGGAACAGCGTGCCCGCCGGCAGCAACTTCTGCATCGGCCGCGGCAGGGTGAAATCCGCCACCCCGGGGCCACCGGGCCGATCGAGCGTGGCCTTTCCCTGGGTCTCGGCGCTCACCGCGCCGTCGGTGGTCTGTTTCATCTGGAACTCAAGACGGGTGCCGTCCTTCGCCTCCAGCGTGGCGTAGTCGGACACCATGCGGACGGTCTGGCCTTCGGTGTTGGTCAGGGTCAGGTCCAGCCGCTGGCGCACCTTCCAGCCGGCGCAGGCGTCCGTCACCTCGTAGCCCATCGTCCCGGACGCGCCGATCACCTGGCCGCGGCCATTGGCGAGGGTCAGGCGATAGAGCGCGCGATGGGCGGCCAGGCGCACCGGCGCACCACGGGCAACGGGCGCGGGCGCGGCGGCCGACGCAACGACCGGCGCGGCGAGCAGCAGCGCCAGCAAAGCGAAGAAGCGCATGCGTCTCTCCGAACGGGGCAAGAGCCCCAGGGGGTCATTCAAGGGGGCAAGGCAGGATAGGGCCGCCGCCGGCATCCGGCCGGCGCGGCATCGTCACTCGGCCGGCACGGTCTCCAGCAGCCAGGGCACGCGGGCGCGCAAGGCGGCGGTCAGTTCCTCGCGGCGCTGCCACAGCGCGCGGTACCAGGCGATGCGCGGCGCCACCTGGTAGGCCAGCATCCGTTCCTCGGCCACATACTCCCGCGCCGCCTCGCCGAGCGCGCGCGCCAGTTCGCGCAGCGCGATCAGGTGCAGCAGCTTGGCGCGCAGGCTGTCGGCATCGGTGAAGATCAGCCCGGTGCGGCCGTCCACGATGGTATCGGCATAGACCACCGGGCTCGCCAGCGCGGCCACCCGGCAGGCGCCGGCCTCGATGAATTTCAGATCCGACTTGGCGCGGTTGAACGCGGTATCGGCCAGCGGCATCAGCGCGATCTCGCACTGGCCCAGCAGCCGCAGATAGGTGTCGTGGTCGCAGGTGGGCGTGAACGCCTTGTGCGGCGTGTCCAGCGCGTCGAAGAACGCGCGGTCGTGCACCACCTCGAAGCGCAGTCGCTCCCCGGCCACCGCGGCGACCGCGTTCAGCGTGTCCATCAGCCCGTCCCAGTCGCGCTCGCGGTTGAGCGCGCCGAAGAACAGCGTCAGCCGGTCGGGATCGGCGAAATTCGCCGGCTCCGGCAGGGATCGCATCGCGTTGGGGAACACCGCGACTTCCGGGTTGCGGGCGCGCAGCAGGTCGCCGAGCGCGAGCGTGCTGGTCTGCACCGCGTGCACGCCGCTGAACGTCAGGTTCGCGCCGTCCGGGCGGACGAAGAAGTCGGGGTGGTCGTCGAACTCGGTCACCACCAGCCAGTTCCGCGCGAGCAGGCGGCGCAGGATCGCCGCGCCCTCGGCGCCCGCCAGCAG
>JAJYFW010000527.1 GCA_021785335.1 Pseudomonadota bacterium | reverse complement strand
CAGCATCGCTGCCCGCGTCACGTCCGCCGTGATCATCGCCCCGCGCGGCGCCACCCGGTCCGCGAACGGGCCGGAGAAAAGAGCGACGGAGAGCACCACGACCCCCTGCAGGGCGCCGAGATAGCCGGCATTGCCGCCGAACAGCCCGGTGCCGACCCAGCCCAGCACCACGGCGAACAGTTGGTCGCCGATCGCCGAGGTCGCGAGCCCAACCCAGAGCAGCGCGATCGGCCGCTCGCGCAGCGCGCGGACCAGCGGCAGGCTCATCCGCGTCGCCGCGCCTTATTCCGCCGCCGTCTTCCGCTGCCAGTCCTGCACCGGAATGCGCGGTATTTCGAAACGGTCGGAAAGCCGCGCATACCACCCGCCGCCGTGCATGCGCCCGATCAGGTCGAGCTTCGCGGTGTCGATGTAGTTGCGCCCGGCATCGAGCACGCAATCGTCGCGCACGTGCATTGCCAGCACCTTGCCCACGATCAGCGCCCGCTCGAGCCCGAGCTCGATCGTCATCATCCGCTCGCACTCCATCGCGACCGGGCTCTCCGCGATGCGCGGCGGCTTCACCTTCGTGCTCGGCACGGTGGTCAGTTCGGCTTCGGCGAGCTCGTTGACGCTGTGGTCGAACTCGATCGCCGTCTCCACCATCTGCCGCGCGTTGGCGTAGGAAACCAAGTTGACGACGAACTCCCCGGTCTCGCGGATGTTGTTGCCGGTGTCCTTGGCGTCCCCCGGCTTGCGCCCACCGATGCCGATGATGACGGTCGGCGGATCCTCGCCGAACACGTTGAAGAAGGAGAAGGGCGCCGCGTTCGGCCGCCCCGCGGCGTCCAGCGACACCACCCAGGCGATCGGCCGCGGCACCACGGTCGAGACCAGCAGCTTGTAACGCTGCTGCGGCGGCAGTTTCTCGAAATCGAACAGCATTGCTGTCTCCGGTTTTGCCCGCGTCATCTGGCCCCGGCGGCGGACGCTGTCCAGGGCCCGGCGCAATCCGCGCAGGCCCTGTCCAGGCCGGACGCGCGCGACTAGCCTGTTGTGGTGCCGTCGCTGCTCTACACGCTCGCCTGGGCGCTCGCGCTCCTCGATGCGCTCGGCCGCGTGCCCCTCGCCGGGCAGGCTGCGGGCCTGGCCATCCTCGCTTTCCTGGTGTGGGAGCTGCCGCGCCAGCGTGGTTCAGTCCGCGTGCTCTTCCTCGGCATGTCGGTCGCGGGCCTGCTCGCCGTCGGCTTCGCCGCGCATCCCCTGGCGCTGTTCCTCGCCGCGTGGCGCCGCGGCGCCGCCTATGCCGCCTTTTTCTATGCCCTCGGCGCGCTGCGCAACGCCGCCGAGTCGAGCCCCATGGTCCGCGCCTCCGGCCGCCACCTGGTGGCCCAGCCGCCCGGCCGGCGCTACGCGGCGATGACCATCGGCGGCCACCTCTTCGGCATCATCCTCTCCTACGGCGCGATCGAGCTCTTCGGCACCATGCTGGCCGGGGTCGCCGATCCGTTACGCCGCCGCCGCATGATGATGGCCGTCTTCCGCGGGTTCGCGACGATGAATTGCTGGAGCCCGCTCAACATCATGACCGTCGTGGTCTCCACCGCCGTGCCCGCCGCCCGCATGGGCCGGCTCATTCCAGCCGCGTTCCTCCTCGCCCTCGTGATGCTCGGCATCGGATGGTGGCTCGACCGCGGGCATGGCGCGGAGCCGCCGGCGCCGGCGGACCGTGGCGGCTGGCTGCAGCATCTGGGCGTCGTCGCGCTTGTCGGCATCGTCTGGGGCCTCGCGGAACTGGTCGGCCGCGTCTTTGGCGTGTCCCTCTCGGTCGGCGTCACGGCGGCCGTCCCCGTGGTCGGCCTCGCCTGGCTCGTGGCGCAGCGCGAGAGCCTGCCCGCGCGGCTTGCCGGCTTCGCCCGCCGCATCCCCTCCTTTCGGGGCGAGGCGACGGTGCTCGGCGCCGGCGGCTTCATGGGCGTCGCCCTCGGCGCCGTTCTGCCGCATGGCGGGATCGCCGCGGCGCTCGGCCTGCTGCCGCCGATCGCGATCCCCCTCGCCGTGCCGGTGCTGCTGGTCGCGACCGGGCTCGTCGGCCTCAACCCGATCGTCGTCGTCGCTATCCTCGGCGCCGCCATCCCCAACCCCGTGGCCCTCGGCGTGGCGCCGGACACGCTGGCCTTCGCCTGCATGCTTGGCTGGGGCGTGGGCGTGGGGATGTCGGCAATGTCCGCCAGCGCCCTCACCACGGCGCGCTGGACGGAAACGGACCCCTGGACCGTGACCATGCGCTGGAACCGGGTCTACACCGCGTGGGTTCTTGCGTTGGCGCTCCTCGCCATCGCCGGAGCGCAATTGGTCCTGCGGCCCTGAGGCCCCAGGCCTCGTTTATTCCGCCGCCTTCAGCAACTGCGGCCCATGCGACTTGGGCTTGGCCTTCTTGCGCAGCTCGATCAGTTCCGCCTGCGCCTGTTCGGCCAGACGGTAGAGCTGCGCCGTTCCCGGCTCGTATTGCGGCGCCCGGGCGTCCAGCTCCACGCCATAGGACGCGGCGGCCCGCAGCGTGAAGTTGGGGTCGGTCAGGTGCGGCCGTCCCAGCGCGACGAGGTCGGCGCGCCCCGCCGCGAGAATCGTGTTCACCTGGTCC